>NZ_AGSX01000109.1 GCF_000235745.1 Stutzerimonas stutzeri SDM-LAC
CTATAGCCAGCTACCTGAACAGCCGCAAATGCAGGATCAACGTCGCGCCACCGCCAGCAGTTGCCTGGCCTTGCGCTGGTCGTCTTCGCCCAGCTCCGCCAGCAGCTCCGGTTTATTGCCGATCAGCAGGGCCAGCGGTACGCCGTCGCGATAAAGGATGCGATTGACTGCGGTGGCAGGCACGCGCTCGCCGGGCAGCAGTGTGCCGACCTGATTCAACGGATCGACCGCCGAGACGGCAATCATCTCACCGGCCAGCGGCCGCTTACGCACCTCACGCAACAGACCAACCGCCTCGGGCAAAGCGAACTGTTCACCCGGCACACCCGCCACGAAACGCCCGCCGCGGATGTCGCCCCGCGCTTCGAGCCGATGGTAGACCCGCAGGAGTTCACGCCAGGGCGGCAACCAATCCGCCTCTCGGTCCAGCAGGCGCCAAAACACCACGCCGTAGCGACGCAGCAAGGTCATCGCAACGTGCTCCAGCGCTTCGGGATCCAGCATTGGCCGGCGTGGAGAGGTTTCGGGCGGCGCCGGCACGCCTTTGCGCACCAGCGCCCAGCGACCCGCGTCGGCCATGCCGCCGATGAACGCGCCACCCCGGCTCTGTCGCGAGCTGCGTGAGCGCTTCGCAGCGGGAGCCAGCAACGCACGCAGGCCGGCAAAGCTGTCTGCATTAACCAGCCCTACCGCAACCAGCTCACCTAGCGCATCTTCAAGCTCGCTGCGTAACAGGCGTGCATCCTGCTGCAGCTCGTCGAAAAACAACGCGCCCTGTCCCTGCAACGTCTCGAATACCCGCTGCGCGCGTGATGACAACTCGGGCTGTGGCGCATCACTGGCCAGCGCATACCAGGCTGCCAGCTGCCGGCGCGGAAGCAGCACGATAGGCGTGCCGCGCACCGGCCCGCTGCTGGCTTTGATTCGACCGGCCAGGCGCGTCCAGACGATGCGTCCGGAGCGGCACAGCTCGTCCAGCCAGGTGCCGCCGTAATCCTTCAAGCGCGCCGGCAGCAGGTCGCTCTCCCAGGCGCCTGCCGCGGCCTGGAAGCCTTCAAGTTGCTCGACTACTGTGCCGAGCGCATCGCGGCCCTGCATCCGCGTCACCTCGGACAAGTGCTGCCAGTCGAACAGGAAACGCATGAAATCCGCACGCTCCACCGGTTCGATTTCTCGGCGCAGGCGCTTGACGGTGTAACGGTGGATGCGCGCCAGCATATGTCGCTCGCACCACTCATCGTCTGTTGCGCCAGGTGTGAAGCGACCGCGCAGCACATAGCCCTCCGCCTCCAAACGCGTGAGCGCCAGCGCGACCGCCGACGCCGGTAGGGCAAGCGGCCGGGCAATCAGCGGAACCGGCAGAGGGGCGAAGCCGGTCAGGCGCGAACGGATCAGCTCGACCAGCGCATCGTCTTCACTCGACGGCTGATCGAAGCCAGGCAGCGACGTGAGGACCGGCTCGTAAACCGCTTCGGGATAGATGGACCGCAATAGTGCAAGACGCTCGACCGGCAACCAGAGCGCACGATCCTGCGCGACTTGCATCCTCGTCGCGCGCCCTCCACGAGCCAGCTCGTTCAGCCAGGCAAGCCACTGGGGCTCGGCCTGCACTTCGGCTTCAGCGATACACCCCAGGCCTGTGAGCGCTTCGTGTAGTTCGTCCGGATTGCGCGCCTGGGGCCAGGCTTCGTCCCCGACCGCCTCGATCGCCGCAGCATCCAGCGCACCGAGGTCGTCGGCCGATTCGGGGTCGGTCCAGCGACGGTTGAGCACAGCCTGGGTCCGACGCTCTTCCAGCGGCGCGTCGTCGAGAAAGGCGTAAGGCCTCGCGCCCAGCACTTCCATGGCGAGCGGCGATGGTGCCGGCAGATCACGCGCCAGCAGCTCGATATCGCCCGCCTCGATCCGCTTGAGCAGAGCCAACCAGCCATCGCTGTCCATGGCCTCGTGCAGGCAGTCATTCAGCGTCTGGGCGACCAGGGGGTGATCCGGCACCTCCCGCTCGCCCACGATGTTCTCCAAACAGGCGACCTGGTCCGGAAAGACGGTCGCGAGCAGGTCTTCACTCTTCATGCGCTGTAGCTGCGGCGCGACTTTGCGGCCTCCGGCCATGCGCGGCAGCGCCAACGCGGTGGTCGCGTTCCAGCGCCAGCGCACGCCGAACAGCGGTGCATCGAGCAGCGCCTGGATCAGCACCGCCTCTGCGCTGTTGGGGTGCAGGTAACGCCAGACGTCATCGAGCGGGAAGCTGTGGCTGGTCGACAACGAAAAGATGATCGCATCTTCGGTCGCCGCAGCCTGCAACTCGAAGTTGAACGTGCGGCAGAAGCGCTTGCGCAGCGCCAAGCCCCAGGCACGGTTGATCCGACTGCCGAACGGCGAATGGATGACCAGCTGGGTGCCGCCCGATTCGTCGAAGAAGCGCTCCATGATCAGCCGCTGCTGCGTCGGCAACGCGCCCAGCGCCGAGCGGGCACGAGCGAGGTACTCGACGATCTGGCGAGCCGCGGCGTCTGGCAGGCCGAGCGTGTCGGTGAGCCAGTCGATGGCGGGCATCAGATCGACTGTACGCGCCGCTCCCCCCTCACCCCGGCCCTCTCCCCCCTGGGGCGAGGGAGACCAGCCTGCGGCCACCGGACGCGTCGTAGCGCCCTTCGGCTCCTCCGCTGCCTTTTCCGACGCGGAGCCGGACACATCCGTTACAACCCACTCGGACCGCCCCCTCTCCCCTTCGGGTAGAGGGCTGGGGTG
>NZ_AGSX01000108.1 GCF_000235745.1 Stutzerimonas stutzeri SDM-LAC
CAAGGCCCTGGCCTCTTCGACTTCTTCGAACAGTTGCTCCCAAGACAGCCGGAAGTCCTGATCGACACTGAACTCAGGGACCAGATAGTGATAGTTGGTATCGAACCACTTGGTCATTTCTTGCGCCTGGCCACCACCGCAGCACGCGTGGGTAACGCCTCGCGCCATGGCGAACAAGGTATCCAGGGTCGGCTGGCCATTGGCCGGACGAAAACGCTCAGGCACAACGCCAAACATCAGCGAGTGGGTCAACACTTGGTCATACCAGGCGAAGTCGCCCGCCGGTAGCAGTTCGATGCCCGCATCGGCCTGCAGCTGCCAATGGGCGGCTCGCAATTCCCTGCCGACCCGGCGCAGCTCGGCCTCGCTGAGATCACCCTTCCAGTAGGCTTCGAGCGCCTTCTTCAATTCTCGGTCGGCACCAACACGCGGGAAGCCCAGGGAATGCGCAACAGCCATGACAATCTCCAATTCGTTCGTTTGTTTTCGATGGCAGGATTGTGAGGGCCCGACAGAAATGAAACAAACTCACGCATTTTGAGATGACCAGTAAATATTTTCATGATCGTAGTAAAACGGTTCTTTCCAGAGCGTAAGGCCCTGCCCTCCGCACTCGATCCGGCGCGGCATCCCAGATCCCAGCGAACGACCTGACTGGTTTGATACCGACTCGCTTCGCCAACTCATCCATACGCAACTCTTCGAATCGCACCCAACCGACATGACAGCTCGACAATGATCGGCGCGCTGGGACACACTTCCCGGCCACGATGAGAACGGCTCAAGTCATCCGCTTCTTGACCCCGCTGGCAGCCTCTCGAAACCCTGGCCCGCCAGAAAACAGCAAGGAAGTCCCCAGCATGCTGGAAATCCGCCACCTGAAGACGCTTCATGCACTGCGCGAAACCGACAGCTTGGTGGAGGCCGCTGAGCGACTGCACCTGACCCAGTCAGCGCTGTCCCATCAGTTCAAGGAACTGGAGGAACGGTTGGGTTTACAGCTGTTCGTCCGCAAAACCCGGCCGGTGCGCTTCACCAGTGCCGGTTTGCGTCTGTTGCAGCTGGCCGACAGTTTGCTGCCGCAGCTGCGCAGTGCCGAGCGGGACCTGGCGCGGCTGGCGGGTGGCACCGCAGGACGCCTGCACATGGCGATCGAATGCCACAGCTGCTTCCAGTGGCTGATGCCTACTATCGATCAGTTCCGCGATGCCTGGCCGGAAGTCGAGCTGGACCTGGCGTCCGGGTTTTCCTTCGCCCCGCTGCCGGCGCTGGCGCGCGGCGATCTGGATCTGGTAGTGACGTCTGATCCTGTCGACCTGCCGGGCATCACCTATGTGCCGCTGTTCACTTACGAAGCACTGCTCGCCGTCGCCAACCAGCACGCGCTCGCATCCCGCCCGTTCGTACGCGCCGAAGACCTGGCCAGTGAAACCCTGATCACCTATCCGGTGGAACGGGATCGTCTGGACATCTTTACCCGCTTCCTGGAGCCGGCCGATGTCGAACCGGCGCAGGTTCGGACCTCTGAACTTACCGTGATGATGATGCAGTTGGTGGCCTCCGGTCGCGGCGTGTGTTGCGTACCGAATTGGGCGCTGCATGAATACAGCGTTCGCGGCTACGTCACGGCCAAACGCCTGGGCGAAAAAGGCCTGTTTGCCACGCTCTATGCCGGCATTCGCGCCGACATGCTGGACTCGCCATTCATGCGCGACTTCCTTCTCACCGCCAAGGACACGTCCTTCTCGACGCTCGAAGGCGTCAGCGCCGCACCGAAAACGAAATAGCTCATTCCTGCCGGTATGGCAGCGCATCGCGCGCTGTCTCGGCATAGCGCATCACGCCCAGCCGCTCCTGCTCGAGGAATTCACTGACAGCAGCGCGCAGCCCCGGATGAACCAGGTAGTGCCAGGAGCGCGTGATCACCGGCTCGAAGCCCCGGATCAGCTTGTGCTCGCCCTGGGCGCCGGCATCGAAGCGTGACAATCCCGCAGCAATCGCCTGATCGATCCCTTGGTAAAAGCAAGTTTCGAAATGCAGGCGATCGAATTCCGCCAGGCTGCCCCAATAGCGGCCGTAAAGCTCGCCGGCGCCGAGCAGGCTGAATGCCATGGCCACCGGACGCCCACTCTGGCAGGCGAGCACCACGCGGATCGCCTCTGGCATGCGCTCTGCCAGCAGACTGAAAAACGCACGCGTCAGATATGGCGCCTGGCCGCGCACATGGTAGGTATTGGCGTAGCAGGCGTAGACGAAATCCCACTCCTGCTCGCTGACCTGGTGCCCCTCGCGCCATTCGAATTCGATGCCCTGCCCCGCCACCTGCTCGCGCTCCTTGCGCAGCTGCTTGCGTTTGCGCGAAGTGAGGCCGTCGAGGAAATCCTGGAAGTCCCGGTAGCCGCGGTTGTGCCAGTGAAATTGACAACCGATGCGTTCGAGCCAGCCATCTCGGTGGTGAAAGATCGCATCGGCGTCCGGTTCGGTGAAGTTCACGTGCAGGCTGGAATGCCCTCCTTCGGCCAAGCCGGCGGTGAGCTGGTCGAGCAGCTGGCCCGCCGCCGCGCGATCACCCAGCAAGCGCGCGCCGGTCACCGGCGAAAACGGCACCGCACACAGCAGTTTGGGGTAGTACTCGATACCGGCGCGGTGGCAGGCATCGGCCCAGCTCCAATCGAACACGTATTCACCACTGGAGTGGGCCTTGCGATAGAGCGGCAGTGCGGCGATCAGCTTACCCTGCGCATCGCTGAGCAGGTGGTGCATGGGGCGCCAGCCGCTGCGCCCACCGACACTGCCGCTGTCTTCCAACGCTGACAGAAAGGCATGTCGAAGGAAGGGTTGCGGGCAATTGCCGAGCAAGGCATTCCACTGTGATGACGGTAGTTCGGCCAACCGGGAAACGATCTGAATGTTCATCCAGCAAGTGTGGCGTCAGTCTCGCTCGAAAAAAAGCGCTGAACGCAGCATGAGGTCGGCTGCTAGTTCAAGGTCCGGGCCAGGCCGGCGAGTTTCTATGTATGAAGGAAAAGCCTTGGTTCATCGGGCACAACCATGATTGGCCCGGCGGCAAACAAAAAAAGGCCCCGCATGGCGGGGCCTCAAGGGAGCACACGAATGGAGAAGCTGTTTAGAACACGTACTGAAGGCGACCAGTGATGGCCTTGCCGTCATCTTCTACTTGGCTACCGTCGCCCGCGACCAGGTTGGTGTTGATGTTATCGACCTGATAGTCGGTGTAATCAAGGCTCAAACGTACGGCTGGCGTCGGGAAATAGTTGACCCCTACGACGAAAGCGCTGAGGTCAAACTCATCCGTCACATCAGCCGCCTGGATGAACGCAACGCCACCGGCGTCGTTCAGATCAGTTGGAACAGCGGTCGCGTCGCCGTCGACAGTGTTGTTCTCGTAGCGCGCAAATACTTCAACTGCACCGGCTTTGGTCGGCTTGTCCCACTTGCCGCCGTCCACCTTGTAGCCGCGCACTGCGCCGAACATGTAAGCAACCTGACCGTAGTAGCCGCTGATGTCGACATCAGCATTGGCCCCGGCACCATTTTCGCCACTGATCTTGCGCTGGAAGTATTCAGTTTGCGCACGCAGGGCACCGAACTGGGCGCCGGCCTCGAGCAGCCACTCGTTGTCCTTCTCGGCGCTGGCTACGTCGCCGAATACCAGACGGTCATCGTTATCGCTGCGAATGCCCATACGGGTGCGGGCGCGGGCACGGCTGTCATCGGGACGAGCGCTATGGAAGTTAGCCCCCAGATGCACCACGTCGGTGCCATTCAAATAAGGAGCGAAGTTACCGCGAAGGGTGTAACCGAAGCGCTCATCGTTGCCTTCGTCTTCGATCTCGCCGTAGTGCGCAACCTGCGCAGCGACGCCATAGTTCGCGCCGACGTGCTTGACGTGCACGCCGAAATTCGTGTCTTCGTCGCCGTTCAGGAAGTCGTACATGAAGGGCCGCTCAATGGCGGTGATCCACGACGAGCTGGTGGTGTTCTCCAAGCCGTAATCAACACCATAGCGGCCGACCGTGAAATCTACGACGTCCAGTCCGCTGTAGGTGAGGAATGCGCGGTCGACGTCAGTGCCGTCTTCATCGCCGTCATAGCTGATGCGCAGGCCATAACCAAAATCCTTGTACGCATTGCCTTCAAAGGTAACTTCGCCACGGCGAATGAAGGTGTTGAACGTGCTTCCGAAAGCATCATCCTGGCTCGCTGCCTGCAGGCCATCAAACATTACCGCGTCCCACTGCAGCTTACCGCCTAGCTTGAAGCTGAACTCCTTGTCAGTGGTTGACACTTCCAGGCCACCCTTGGTCTTGATGACTAGGTCAGCTCCGTCAGTAGTAACGGTACCGGCGAAAGCCTGGGCGGAAACGGCCAGAGCGAGGGCGCTGGCGGCGAAACCGGCGAAGTGCTTACGGATCATCGAAAATTCCCCTTTTTGGTTTAGCGTCGGAAAACACACGGCTAGTGGCTCTTTGTGTTGCCGGCATCTTGGCCAGCACGTGTGTCAGCCAAGTGGCTATTCCATAAAGGTTTTATGACAGCGGGAACTTAAAAGACCGGTTTTTATCGCCAATCATCAAGGCGGCGGCCGATCCTCTCTGCATGCAGCGACAAGGCACAAAAAAGCGGACCGAAGTCCGCCTTTTTGCTCGTGAGTGTTAACGCAACTCAGCGTTTACGCAGGATCACGCTGCCAATCGAGTAGCCCGCACCGAACGAGCTGAGCACGCCAAGGCTGCCGCTGGGCAGGTCGTCCTGATGCTTGTGGAACGCAATGACCGAACCCGCCGAACTGGTGTTGGCATAGGTGTCGAGAATAACGGGCGCTTCTTCCGAACTCGCATCACGACCGAGCAGTTTGCGTACGATCAAGTGGTTCATGTTCAGGTTGGCTTGGTGCAGCCAGAAGCGCTTGACCTCGCCGACCTCGATCTCGTTTTCATTCAGGTGCTCGCCGATCAGCTCGGCCACCATCGGGCAGACTTCCTTGAATACCTTGCGTCCTTCCTGAACGAACAGCTTGTCCGGGTTGGTCATGTATTCCTCGGCGGTGCGATTGAGGAAGCCGAAGTTGTTGCGGATGTTATTGGAGTACTCGGTTGCCAGCTTGGTGCTGACGACGTCCCACTGGTAGTCCGAGGTGGCCTGATCGGCACGCTCGACGATGACGGCCGTGCAGGCGTCGCCAAAAATGAAGTGGCTGTCGCGATCACGGAAGTTCATGTGGCCTGTGCAGATCTCCGGGTTGACCATCAGGATCGCCCGGGCCTGCCCCAGCTGTACCGAATTGGCCGCATTCTGGATACCGAAGGTCGCCGAGGAGCAGGCTACGTTCATGTCGAAGCCGAAGCCCTTGATGCCCAGCGCCGCCTGCACTTCGATGGCAATCGCCGGATAAGCACGCTGCAGGTTGGAACAGGCGACGATCACACCGTCGATATCGGCTGCGGTTTTACCTGCGCGCTCAAGCGCCTGCTCAGCGGCCTTGACCGACATCTCGCAGAGGATGGACCACTGGTCATTGCTGCGCTCAGGGATGCGCGGAACCATACGGTCCGGATCGAGAATGCCGGCTTTGTCAGTGACGAAGCGGCTCTTGATGCCAGACGCCTTTTCGATGAACGCAGAGCTCGACTCCGGCATCGGTTGAACATCACCCGCTTCGATCGCCGCAGCGTGCTCTTCGTTGAAACGACGTGAATAGGTGTTGAAAGACTCAACCAGCTCGTCGTTGGAAATGCTCTGGGCAGGGGTGTAAAGGCCGGTACCGCTGATGACGACGTTATACACAGTCGTTCCTCTCGAATATTGGCTGATCGTAGTCGGATATCGGAACAGGAGCGAAGCCGGCCAGCGCCGATGCGATCGTTCATGCCGCGTCTGTTTATATGGCGGCTATTGTGCACGAAAACCGAACAGAATCTGCAGCTCAGCGCGTAAAAGCAGACAAAGGTCGATGATCTGCAGCGCGCACTGCCACGCGCCTGCTATGCCCACAGTGGCCCGCTGGCTCCAGGCTTTCGGGTATTCTTGCACGCCCTCATTCCAGGACCGCGCCACGATGAAAGAGCCACTCGCCGAACTGATACGTCTGATCAGCTCAGGCTGCATGAGCGAAGACGAGATCAACCGACTCGCCGACGAAGCGGCTCAGGCCTATGCGGACCCCCAGGCTTTCCTGCAGGCCAACCCGGACATCATCTACGACGATGACTTTCCTATTCCGCTGGGTGAATGGATGATCGTCGGCAGCTTGCCGGACACCGTTCTGTTCCAGGCCGACGATCATCAGGCCCTGTTCGAGCAGATCGTCGGGTCATTCGGGCCGGATGTGAATTTCGTGCTCAAGCCAAAGCAGTTGGCAAAAACCGAGCCGCTCAAGGCGCTCAACCGTATCCAGACCCAGCTGAGCAGTCTCTACCCGGAAAAAGGCGGCTACGTGCTGGTGGATTTCAGCGAGCCGCTGGATGACGAGCTGCAAGCAGTGCTCGTCTACACCTGCGATATCGAGCGTGTCATGGCGCTGGCGGTGGAAGTCGGCATCTACGCGGCACCAGCGCTGGCAGCGCTACAGGCGCAAGACCAGAACTGACTCAGCGACGACGCAGCGGCTCGAGCAAGCCGGACAGGCCGTTGTGGTCGATTTCCTGCATCAACGCCAGCAGCTGGCCGAGATCCCCGGGAGGGAAACCGACCCGGGCGAACCAGTTCAGGTAGTTGCCGGGAAGATCCGCAATCAGCCGGCCCTTGTACTTGCCGTACGGCATCGTCTGGGTCACCAGGCGTTCGAGATCTTCAGCTTTCATTGTGCAAGGTCACCGGCGAAAGGGCCGCAAATACTGCCACAGCCATTCTGGCCGCGCAGCTTCGCGCCCGTTTCGCACATTGGCGCTGCCTATTGGTCGGATAGATACGCAGTTGCCAGCCTGAACCGATCGCTTTGGCAGAATTGACGCCAGCGCCACTGCGCCCAAACCCGACAGTCGAGGAGATCAAGATGACGGATCAACCGAGTTCCAAACCCGAACTGGACGACGCCGCACTGGCATTCGCCGAGCAGGTTTTCGAAAGTGCCCGTACCGGTGACGCTCAGCGTCTCGGCGACTTGCTCGGTCGCGGCTTGCCGGCCAATATCCGCAACCACAACGGCGACAGTCTGTTGATGCTCGCCAGCTACCACGGCCATCTCGACGCCTCGCGCGTGCTGCTGGAAAACGGTGCCGACCCCCAATTGCGCAACGACAAGGGCCAGAGCCCGCTGGCCGGCGCTGCGTTCAAGGGCAACCTGGAAATGGCCCGGCTGCTGCTCGACCACGGCGCAGATGTCGAAAGCGCCTCGCCCGACGGCAAGACCGCACTGATGATGGCAGCCATGTTCAATCGCAGTGAAATTGTCGAACTGTTGCTGGCGCGCGGCGCGGATCCGAGTCGGGCCGACATCAACGGCGTGACGCCTCTGGCTATTGCGCATTCCATGGGTGCTCAGGACACACCGCACCTGCTAACCAAAGCCCTTGCTGCCAGCAGCTGAGTTTCAACTGCGCAGCGCCTGAACGACGCCCATACTCTCCACAGCGCGCCGTACATCCGATGGCTGCAGCTGTCAGCAAGGTGGTCAAGGCAGGCTTCGCTCGGAGCAGACTAACACCGCAGCCTGCTTTCCGGGCCTCTGCCTACCGCCAGATGGCGACTGCGGGCGATGCAGCAGATGCAGCGCGATAGCCAGTTCGCCGCGGTCCTGGCCAAGGGCCGATGACTGCTGCGCGTTGCCTGTTACGGGCCGCGCCACAAAAACAATGTGTCTTTGATACTGCGACGAACTTCAACTTACGATTACTGCCTACCTATCGCCCCACCCCCGCAAGCCCAGCGCCGTTCGACTCCAGCGGCGCGTGTCCATTATTCAAACCATCCGTTGAGGCACCGATGACCCCAGTGAATGCCACAGGCAAGCCGACGCTCTCGGCGCGCGCCATTCTGCTGATTGAACTGGCGCTGGCCATGGGCGGGTTCGCCATCGGCACAGGCGAGTTCGCGATCATGGGCCTGATGCCCAACGTCGCGCAGGGCCTCGGCATCAGCGAGCCGCAGGTGGGGCATGTGATCAGCAGCTATGCCTTGGGCGTAGTGGTGGGCGCACCACTGTTGGCGATCCTCGGCGCACGAATGTTTCGGCGGCACCTGCTATTGCTGCTGATGGCCTTTTTCGCCCTGGGCAACTTTGCCAGCGCCATGGCACCGGACTACCACGCGCTGATGCTGTTCCGCTTTCTGGCCGGCCTGCCTCACGGTGCCTATTTCGGCGTAGCCATGCTTGTCGCAGCCTCGATGGTGGCTCCAGACCAGCGGGCCAAGGCAGTTAGCCGCGTGCTGGCGGGCTTGACCATTGCCATGTTGATCGGCAACCCCACCGCGACCTGGCTGGGGCAGTGGCTCAGTTGGCGCTGGGCATTCGGCCTGGTCGGAATCATCGCGCTGCTGACGGTGCTGCTGGTGGCCATCTTCCTGCCGCTCGACCGCAGCGAGCCGCGCAACAATGCGATGCGCGAGCTGCGTGACTTCAATCGCAAACCGGTGTGGCTGGCGCTGGCCATCAGCTCGATCGGTTTCGCCGGCATGTTCTGCGTGTTCAGCTACCTGGCACCAACCATGCTGGAGGTCACCGGCGTCAGCGAACATTGGATCCCGGTGGGTCTCGCCGCATTCGGCCTGGGCGGCATTGTCGGCAATATCTTCGGCGGCTGGCTGTTCGACAAGCTGGGGTTCAAGGCCGTCGCCTGGCTGCTGCTGTGGAGCATTCTGGTCCTGTTGATATTCCCGCTCGCCGCGCATTCGCTGTGGACGATCCTTCCGGCCGCATTTGCGGTCGGCACCATGGTATCGCTCGGCCCGCCCCTGCAGACGCACCTGATGGACGTGGCTGGCGAGGCCCAGACGCTTGGCGCTGCGTCCAACCATTCGGCGTTCAACGTCGCCAATGCCCTGGGCCCCTGGCTCGGCGGCCTGGCGATCAGCGCTGGTCTTGGCTGGACTGCCACCGGCTACATCGGTGCCGCTACCGGCGCCGCCGGGCTGCTGGTGTTCTGGTGGGCCTGGACTGCAGGCAGTGCAAGCGAAGCAAGCCGGGGAACTGCCACCGCCTGCGATTGATCAGCCTGAAACGAACAGGAGGCTGCGGCACACCAAGCCTGCCTACAGTGGAAAGATTTGGTTACAGGGCTTAAGTTTCTCCGTTCCGGGTCGCCTTACTGGACCTTGTTTTCCTCACAGGCTGTTACCGATGCATCTTTCCCTGAAGCAGAAAATGATCCTTCTGGCGGTGCTGCCTGTGCTACTGCTCGCGCTGGTCCTATGCGGCGGGACAGCGAAGATCCTCGCTGATCGCGCCGAAGCCGAGATCGCCGACCGACGCGAACGGCTCATGGCGCAGAGCAAAAAAGAGCTGAAGGGCTACGTCGAGGTGGCACTCACGGCGATCGATGACCTCTACGAAAACTCGCCCAACGGCGACATGGCCGCACGCGCGCAAGCCATCGAGCGGCTGTCGCGTATCAAGTTCGATAACAGCGGATATTTCTACGGTCACGACTCGGACATCGTCCGGCTGTTCCGTGGCGCCAACCCGGACGGCGTCGGCACCAGCATGAAGGACCGGAAGGATCAGCAGGGCATGTTCATCAATACCGAGCTGGTCCGTGCAGCGAAGGATGGCAGCCATTACCTGCGGTACTTTTCCTCGATGCCCGGCAACGACAGTGTGTTGCTGCCGAAGCTGTCTTATAACCACTACCTGCCGAAGTGGGACATGGCCATCGGCACCTCGATCAATATCGACAGCATCGATGCCGAACTGGAACAGATCCAGGCGCAGATCGATGAACGAATCGAGGCAATCATCACCAGTACCATCGTGTTGGCAGCCATCATGTTGGTCGTGCTCGGCCTTGCTGGGCTGGCACTGAGCAACTCGATCGTGCGGCCTATTCAGCGCATCAAGGACAACCTCGACGACATCGCCGCCGGCGACGGCGACCTGACCCATCGGCTGCAGATCGCCAGCCAGGACGAAGTCGGCGAACTGGCGTCCTCGTTCAACCGTTTTGTCGACAAGATTCACGGCATGGTGAGCCAGATGGTTGAGGTCACCTCTCAGTTGACCGAGCTGGTTGGCGAGGTGGCTGCGCAGGCACGACGCTCCGAAATCGCCATGGCGCAGCAGCGTCAGGAAACCGACCAGGTGGCCACAGCCATCCATGAAATGTCCGCCGCGGCGCAAGAAGTGGCACAGAGCGCGCAGAATGCTGCCAACGCCGCGCAACAAACCGATCAGGAAGGCCAGGACGCCAAGCGAGTCGTCGATGGCAGCGTTCAGCGCATTCACTCGCTGGTGCAGGACATCCGGGAAAGCGGCGCGTCCGTCAACAGTCTGCAAAAGGACGTGGGTTCAATCATCAGTGTGCTGGGCGTGATCCGCTCGATTGCCGACCAGACCAATCTGCTGGCGCTCAACGCGGCCATCGAGGCGGCACGTGCCGGCGAGGCCGGCCGAGGTTTTGCTGTCGTGGCCGATGAGGTGCGCGCACTGGCCAGCCGGACTCAGCAAAGCACGCAGGAAATCCAGGGAATGATTGATCGCCTGGAGCAAGGCACGCAAAGCGCAGTCAACGCCATGATCCGTTCCAGCGAAGCGGGCGAAAGCAGCAGCGAACAGGCCAATCGCGCGGGCGTTTCCCTGGATGCGATCGCGCAGCTGATCGGCACCATCAACGCCATGAACGCGCAGATCGCCAGTGCCGCCGAAGAGCAGACCTCGGTTGCCGAGGAGATCAACCGCAGCGTGCATCAGATCGCCGTCTCGGTCGATCAGGTCGCCGACGAGACCCAGCAAGGCGCGCAGACGGCGCGCAATCTGGAACAGCTGGGCAACCGCCTGGGCGCGCTGGTCAAGCAGTTCCGGATCTGATCGGCAATCCAATCCTGGCGCGCGCGGGCAGCGCGTGGGCCAAGCCATTCAGGGAAATCTCCATCACAGGTCGCCAGAAGGAATGGCGGCCTGCCAGACAATGCCAGTCTCGACCGGCTGACCAGTCGCGTTCAGCATGCCCGGCATTCGGTCGGCTCAACGGGCGCCGTTGTCCATGGATTGCGGCCCTCGTCTATCCAGCCCAGGGTTGCCTGCCAGAAACCGTGCCGGTGGCGCTCGTGGAACAGATCGAAATGCCCGACCCGCGCCAGACCCAGCTCGGCGGGGCTGAGCCGCACGTGTTCGCAAGTGCTGTTCCGGTAATAACTCAAGCCTCGCTCGATAGCCGGCAACGTGCCGTATTCGTCATCCGTGACGCTTACCGCGAGAATCGGTGCACGCACTGCGGCAAAACGTTGTACTACTTCGTCACGTTCGTGGGCCGGATAGCTGCGTTCCAAGCGTGCGCGGCGAAACGCCCACTCCAGCGCGACACCGGCCGGCAGGTCTTCCAGCCAGCCCAGGCGCCGACCGGGGAAATAACCGCATAGCGCCGTCACGGCCGGCATGAACAGATGCCACTTGGCGAACATCTGCCAGCGCTGCGCCGACGCGTAGTCCGGCCAATACGCGTATTGCGCACCGACACTGAGAAAGCGATCCACCTCCGTCGCCGCCGTTGCGAAGCCAGGCAGGAAGCCGCCAATACTGTGCCCGACCGCCACCAGCAGGCCCTCTGGGTCGCGGGCGCGCATCCAGCGCACGGCCGCATCGAAGTCGTAGTCACCCCAGTCACGCCAGCGGATCTTAACGCCGCGCAGGCTGGCCGGACGCGACCCGCCGATGCCTCGGTAGTCGTAGGTCAGCACCGCATAGCCCTGCTCGCGCAGGAAACCGGCGTAACGCGCGTAGTAGCGGGCCAGCACGCCAGTCGCACTGCTGACGATCACCGAGCCGCGCGCTTCGCCAGCCGGCAACCAGAGTTGCGCGGCGAGCGGATAGCCATCACGGCATTGCAGAACTAGATGCTTGGGCATGGGCACTTTCTGATCTGGATTCAGCTACATCCTTGCCCACCGGAGCGGGTCTTGCCAGTAGTTGGGGCTGGAAAAGTATCCGGCGCGAAATATTTTTGGCCCGCGAATGCAAGCAGTGTCTGGTTTAAACACCCGCCCCGCTATCACGAATATCGAACGCAGCGCTGGCTCAGCCCCTGCACCAGCGGCTAGTGTATGGCGGCACTAAGCGCTTCGCTTTGGCGCTCTACCTCCTGCCGCTCGGCTCTTTCATTTTCATCCGCGCACTGCGGCAAAAGCTGTAATCGGAGTTATCCATGCAAAGCGATCAGCTGATCGTATTCGCTGTGCTCGCCGCCACCCTCGGGCTGTTCGTGTGGAATCGCTGGCGTTACGACATCGTCGCCCTTGGCGCATTGTTGGTGGTCACCCTGGCCGGCATCGTGCCACCGCAAGAAGCATTCATGGGCCTTGGCCATCCGGCAGTGGTCACCGTAGCCGCCGTGCTGGTGCTCAGCCGCGGCTTGCTCAATGCGGGTGTGGTGGATTCGCTGGCGCGCCATCTGACCAAGGTCGGCGATCGGCCTTGGATTCAGGTGATGACGCTCACTGGCATCGTCGCGCTGTGCTCGGGTTTCATGAATAACGTCGGCGCGCTGGCGCTGTTCATGCCCGTCGCCGTCTGGATGTCACGGCAGAGCGGGCGATCACCTTCCTATCTGCTGATGCCGCTGGCGTTCGGCTCTTTACTCGGCGGCACCCTGACGCTGATCGGTACGCCACCCAACATCATCATCGCCGGCTATCGAGGTGAAGTTGGCGAAGCACCTTTTCGCATGTTCGATTTCCTGCCGGTCGGTCTCGCCATCACCCTCGCCGGTGTGCTGCTGATCGCCGTGCTCTGGCGCTTGACGCCTCGTCGTGAGGACCCGAGCAGTGAGCAGGAACTGTTCGAAATCAGCGCCTACTTGACCGAGCTACAGGTACCGGCCGGCAGCAAATACGCTGACCGCTCCCTGCATGATCTGATCGCAGCCGGCGGCGATGAGGTCGATGTGATTGTCACCGGTCTGGTGCGTGCTGGAAGGTATCACCGGATGCCTTCGACCTATGAAGTGTTGCGCGACGACGACATCCTGCTGGTCGAGGCCGATTCGGACAGCCTTAAGCGCTTTCTCGACGTGACGCATCTGCAGCTTGCCGCCGAAGCCGACAGCAAGGCGGAAGCCCGCGAGAAAGCCGAACAGGACGGGCAGCAGGAACAGACCGATGAGCCGGACAAACAGCCAGAGGCCGCCGAAAAAAACCGCGATCGCAACGCCCAGCGCGCCCTGGCCGAGGCCATCGTGACTGCAAATTCTCCGTTGGTGGGCACCAGCGCCTCCGGCCTGGCACTGCGTGAGCGCCATGGCGTCAACATCCTCGCCGTGGCGAGGCAGGGGCAACGGTTGCAGCAACGGCTGGGCAGAATCCGCTTTGCCGCTGGCGACATCCTGCTGTTACAGGCCCGTGAAGATCAGCTGCAATCGACGCTGAATAGTCTCGGTTGCCTGCCGCTGGCATCGCGTGGTCTGCGGATCACCGCGCCTCGTCAGGTGTTGCTCGCCAGTAGCATCTTTGCCGCCGCGCTGGCATTGATCGCGCTGGGGATGGCCCCGTCCGCCGTCGCGCTGGTAGGCGGCGCACTGGCGATGATTCTGGTCGGGCTGGTGCCTACCGGCGAGATCTACAAAAGCATCGATATATCGATCATCGTCCTGATCGCCGCGATGCTGCACATCGGAGAGGCACTGGAAAGCACCGGCGGCTCGCGCCTGATCGCCGACGCCCTGCTGAACATCGGCCAGTCCGCCCCACCGGCAGCTACCGTTGCGATCCTGATGATTGGCGTGATGCTGCTGTCGAACGTAGTCAACAATGCCGCCGCCGCGGTGCTTGCAGCACCGGTGGCGATTGCCCTCGCGAAAGGCATGGAAGCCTCCGCCGACCCGCTGTTGATGGCAGTCGCAATCGGAGCGTCTTGCGCCTTTATGACGCCAATCGGGCACCAGTCCAATACGCTGGTGATGGCGCCCGGGGGCTACCGTTTTGGTGACTATTGGCGGCTCGGGCTGCCGCTGTCGATGCTGGTGGTGCTGGTGGCCGTTCCGGCCATTCTGTGGGTCTGGCCGCTGTAGCAGTATCTTGCAAACGGGGCTCAGCCACAGCGGGCCTCAACCTGTTCCGTCGTCCATACAGCCGGGATCAAGACGAATGGCCCTGAAGTTTAAGCGCGGCGAGCAGCCTTACTGGATCTCGACCTGCTGGATATCGAAGCCGATGCGGTTATCGCTGCTGATGCGAAATTGCAGCGTCTCGCCGCGCTCAACCCGCGCGGCCTTTTCGCGCAGCAGATTGCCCTTGCCGCAAAGCGTGTCGTCTTCTGGGTCCGATTCGATGCTGACAATGCGCATCCCCGCAGGCACCTGCAAGCGCACCTGCTCACCGACATGAATGCGTGCGGCGATCTTGCGATCAACCATTACCGCCACGTAGCACCCACCGCCGCGAATACCGAAGTCGCGCGTCACCACCAGCTCCCCGCCATTGGCAACAGGCGTTTGATAGCCGCGCAAACGCTCCTCGGGGACGGGCGTGATGTCCTCTGGATCAGCCTGCCAGGACGAGCAACCGGCTAAAGCCAGCACAGGGATCAGGGCGAGGATCAAGCGCATAGAGGACTCTCCGAGCTGGTAAGCGAAGCGGTGATGGTACGACAGCTTTATTCGCTCACCGTGCGGAAAGTTGTGGCTTAGCGGGTCGACACCGGATGACTGCTGCCGGGATAGGGCCGCTCTTCTTCCAGTGTTCCGTGGCGATCGTAGACCTCGACCGATGCGGTCTTGCCGCCCATCAAGCTGTCCAGGCCGGTGAACATTTCGTCTTTGGTCAGGGTTCGCAGTACCGTTTCCTGAGACTGCTGATCGGTGAGTTCCCAGCCCATCGGGGTCGGGTTCACGTGGTATTTGTCCATGCTGTGCTCCTTCTATGAATTGCGCTCTGCCCGCTTTCTTGGCGTAGCCGGTAATCGGATTGTGCCGTTTGATCTACCGACTCGCCTGCAGCGGGCACGACAGACGAGCGTTAACGGGCTAGCCGCGATCGTCGTCGCCTTCGATTTCGCTATCGTCGAAATCAGGGTCTTCGCCTGCTTCCTTCTCGCCAGCGTCGGTCATGGTGATGTCGGGCAGATCCTCGGCCGGCTCGTTCTTCTCACGCTGGGTCTGGTCGCTCTGGCTCATGGCTACCTCGTTGCACGTTTCGAAGGGTCTACCCAATTGGAGCAACAGGCAGCCGGCAGCGTTCGCCTGGCTGGGCACCGGTGGTCCGATCACTCATCGGCAAGCAAAAAGAATCCGTCACCCTTTCCAACTTGCGATTGCAGCGACCCCAGTACTCCACCACACTGCCGACAATCCAACCTTTGACCGGAGCTGCCTGCCATGCCTGCCACCCAAACCCCTTCACGCGACAGCATCCTGGCCAGCCCGGATGCACTGAGCTGCACCATCTACCGCGCTCACGAAACGGACCCGGAAGGTGAAGAGCGTGACATGGGCGACGCCCGGGTAATCATCACCGGACAGTTCGAACCGCCGCAGGAGTGGGATGCCAAGGCGCGCACCGATTACTTCGACGGCATGCCCGAAGACGCCTTCTTCACTGCCGTTTTTGCCAGTGAACACGGCTCTGACTCCAAGGGCTATTTCACTGTCGATGCGGACGACTACGCGGCCGTGACCGAGCAGGACGGCACCATCTCGATGTTCTATGTCTGCGAGCGCCTGGACGACGGCACCTACGTCCTGCTGCGTGAGGAAGACGACGAAGAATAAGCGGCGCAAACCGCGCTGGATCAAACGCATCAAACGGGCCACTCGAACCCTCTCCCGCTCAACCGGGTCTGTGCTGTATAGGCAGACCCGTCGGTCATCCGGCCAATTCCGCCTTCGCTTCATCCTCCGCCGCCACCAAGAGGAATCGCATGAGCCCTCTGCAACGTCACTGGCAATCCCCGGTTTCGCGCATGAAGCTGGTTGCCGGCCTCCTGCTGCTGGTTGCCGCCCTGCTTTACGTCATCGCGGCCGCCCTGGAGCCGCGCCATCCGGTCTGGGGTTACCTTGCCTCATTCGCCGAAGCGGCCATGGTCGGCGCCATTGCCGACTGGTTCGCCGTCACCGCGCTGTTCCGCCACCCGCTCGGCCTGCCGATTCCGCACACGGCGATCATCCCGCGCAGCAAGGCGCGCATCGGGCAGAACCTGTCCACATTCATCACCACGCATTTTCTGTCCACACCCCTGGTGCTGGCAAAACTGGAAGCGCTGGATATCGGCGGACGCCTGGCCAACTGGCTGCGCCATCCAGACAATGCCCAAGCGGTCGGCCGCCAGCTCACCGGCATGGCGCGCTTCGGCGTCGAATCCCTGCATGACGAGCGTGTGCAGGCCTTCGTCCAGGCCAAGCTGATCAACCGCGCGCGCAAGGTCGACCTCGCGCCGGTCTGCGGGCAGGTGCTGGAAATGCTCACCCGCCAGGGCAAACATCAGGCGATGCTCGATGAGGCACTGATCAAGGTCGATGCGCTGCTGCAAGACGACGACACCCGCGCGCTGGTGGCCGATGCCATCACCGCCGAGGTGCGCACCCTGCGCTATCTGGGCCTGGGCAAGGCGGTCGGCGGCTGGTCGGCGAACAAGTTCGTCGACGGCGTATCGGCAGTGATCGCCGAAATCGCGGGCGACCCAGAACACCCGCTGCGGGAGCGCTTCGACGAGCATGTCGGCGAATATATCGAGCGGCTCAAGCATGACCCGGCCTATCGATTGGAAGTCGAGCGCATCGTTGCACAGTTGCTGGAGCATCCGGCTACCACCGCTTATCTCCAGACGCTCTGGCACGAGCTGACCGACTGGCTGCAGGCCGACCTGGACAGCCCGGACTCGCGCATCGGCAAACGGATCGTGCGCCTGACCCAGGGTCTGGGCGACTCGCTGGCCGCCGATACCGCCATGCGCACCTGGATCAACGAGCAACTGATGGCCGCCGCACCCGCGATGCTCGAGCGCTATCGCGGACAGATCGGCAAGTACATCGCCCAACGCGTGGAAAACTGGGAGAGCCGCGAGCTGGTCGAGCAGATGGAACAGAGCGTCGGCAAGGATCTGCAATACATCCGCATCAACGGCACCCTGGTCGGTGGCCTGGTCGGGTTGGTGCTGCACGCGCTGACCCAGCTGGCCGTTGGGTAAGAATCGACGAGGCAGAACCGCAGCATCATTCAGTGTGAGCGTGATGAACGCAGCGACCCATTGGACGGCGAGTTCGTAGGATGGATGCAACCCATCGCTTTACGGAACCCCAGCATCGCTCGCTGTGAGCGTAACGAACGCGCGGTTTGCTAGGCGCCGAGCAGACGCAGCTCTTCACTGATACCGCTCGCACTGGCGCCACCGGCCAGGGGCCGATCCCAGCGCAAGGTGGCGGGCCGGCCACTCATGTACCACAGGCGGTTGGCCAGCTGGTCGGCATCACGGGCATCGTGGGTCACGCAGATCATTGCCATCTGCGGCTGCGCATCCAGTAGCCGGAGGATGAGGCGGCGCAGTTCGGCGGCACGATCCGGGTCCAGCGACGCGAAGGGTTCATCGAGCAACAGCAGGTCGGGCTTGATCGCCAGGCTCCGCGCCAGCGCCGCACGACGGGCCATGCCCAGCGACAGCTGATCCGGCAGACAATCGCCGGCATCACACAGCCCCACCTCGTTCAGCAAACGATCGATATCGCCAGAAGATGCGCCGACCAGCGCCAGGTTCTGCCGCACCGTGCGCCAGGGCAACAGGCGGTGCTCCTGAAACAGGTAGCCGACACGCACACCGGCACGCGGCCGAGCCATAGTGCTGAGACGCGGATCGAGCCCGGCGATGGCATTGAGCAGCGTGGTCTTGCCAACGCCGGACGGTCCCAACAGGCAGATGCGATCACCCGCCCGCACCTGCACGTCGATCGCACCAAGCACCGAATGGCCTGCCGCCGCACCATCGATCCGCAGCTCAAGCATGCGCTACCCCCGCCTCGCGCCAGGAAGACGCGCGCCGTTCCAGCGGTTGCAGCGCAACCAGTTCGATCAGTTGCACCACCGCGATGAAGGCCAGGCTGTAGGCCAAGATGCTCGCTACATCGAACACCTGAAAGGCCATGTGCAACTGGAAGCCAACGCCGTCGGAACGACCGAGCAGCTCGACGACCAGAACGATCTTCCAGATCAGCGCCAGGCCGCCCCGGGTCGCTGCCATCAGGTATGGAAATAACTGCGGTAGCCAGACGTTGGCCACCCGCTGCCAGCGGTTTAAACCGTACACCTGCGCCATCTGCTCCAGCTTGGGGTCGAGGCTGCGCGCGCCTTCGCGCACGGTCACAGCGACATTCGGCACCTTGTTGATCACCACCGCCAGCACCGCCGCCGCTTCCACCAGGCCGAACCAGACGTAGAGCAGGATGATGGTGACCAGTGCTGGGAGATTGAGAAACAGCACCAGCAGCGGATCGAGCACGGCGTTGGCGAGCCGCGAGCGGCCCATCCACACGCCCAGCAGCGCACCCAGTGCCATCGCCAGGACAAAACTGATCAGCACTCGACGCAGAGTGATCAGCAGGTGATGGGGCAGCTCGCCGTTCTGCGTAGCCAGCCAGAAGGTTTGCAGGACGTCCGCTGGAGACGGCAGCAGCGGCGTACTGACGATCAACGCGACAACTGCCCAGAGCGCAACCACCAGCGGCAGCGCGATCCAGCAGGTCCAGCGCGAGCCCTTCATGGTTCGCTCTGGAACAGCGCGGCCGGCATCAGCTTCCCCGGTTCGGCACCGGTCAGCTCTAGCAGCCGGTGCAGCGCGGTTATGCGCGCCTCGTCCAGGGGTTGCGGGATGCCTTCGACGAAACTGTCGCGTAGCGCGGCGAATACCGCCTCGTCATCGGCGCGCATCAACGGACGGATTGCCTGCCAGTGGTCCGGGTCGGCAGCCAGCTGATCCTTGGTCTGGCGCAAGGCACTGGCGAAGCGCCGCAGCAGGTCGCCATGCTCGCTGGCCCAGGAGTCGGCAAAGAGATAGCCGAGCACTGGCAGATCGGAATCGAGACCCAGTGTGCTGACCAGTTCGGCCAGTCTGAAGGCCGTGCGCACGCCGCCTTCGCCGCGCAGGCGTGCGGAAAAATGCCAGTAGGTCAACAGCGCATCCACCTGACCGCGACGCAGCGCCTGGCTCAGCAACGGCGGCGCGGCGTACTGCACCGTCGCTTCGCGCGCCAGGTCGACGCCCTGCCCTGCCGCGACCTGTTGCAACAGTTGCCAGCCCAGCCCGTCCGGCCCGCCCGCCACACCGATACGCTTGCCACGTAAGTCGGCCAAGCTGCGAATGTCGCTGCCATCTTTAACCAATACTTCGCCGATCTGCGAAGAAAACGCTACGTAGCGATAGGGCGTCCCGGCCTCGTGACGCGCCTGCGCCCAGAGCAGATCGCTGACCGCGCCGTCGACACTGCCGCTGCTCAGCGCTAATCGCGAAGCGGGCAGATCGGCCACCAACCGCACCTTCAATTCGAAGCCGTTGGTCTTGTCGAGATGGTGGCGCTTGAGATGGTCGAGTTCCCAGTGCGAGGTGCCGAACTGCAACACGCTGAGGGTCAGCACTGGCAGGGGTTGCGTAGCACCTTGCGCCAGCGCGAAAAGCGGCAGCACGGCAATTAGAACCGCCGGAACGCAGCGACGCGCCACACCATGGGTGCGGGCGAACAGGCGGGTGAGGAACCACGAAGCAGGCATCATGCCTGCAGGGTACGAAGCCTACGGGGCCCTACGAATAGTACTTTGGTGCCCCTTCGCTGCTGCGATGGTCGCGGCTGCAATTCCCGTAGCCGCGACCTCAGCGCAGGTCGTGAATCAGAGGTCCGGCTGAGCGATCTTCTGTGCCAGCCGCTGCACCAGCCGCGCCTGCAGCTTTTCCAGTTCCGCCGGCTCGGCCTTGTCCGCGGCATGAATCGCCAAGCCTTCGCCGGCGTAACGCGGCACGATATGCACGTGGATGTGAAACACCGTCTGCCCTGCCGGCGCGCCGTTGAACTGCGCGACCTGCACGCCATCGGGCTGCAACTCATCGACGATCACTTGAGTGAGCGTTTGCACTACCGCCATCACCTTGCACAACGCCTCGGTATCCACATCGAGGATGTTGCAGGCCGCCGACCGTTTGGGAATCACCAAGGTATGCCCGAAGGACTGCGGGAACAGATCGAGAAAGGCGAGCACATCGTCATCCTCGTAGAGCTTGTAGCAAGGCGCATCGCCCTGAATGATCTGGGCAAAGATGTTTTTTGGATCGTAGGGCGTGATCAGAGACACCGGCGTCGCTCCATGGCGGACAGGGCTCTAAACCATAGCGGGAACGACGATGGGAGCCAATAACGCAATCCGCTTGCCGGGCCGGCGTTCAGAGCCAGGGCGTTCGCCCGCGTGCATACGCCGGCCTCCGTCCATAAGTGCAGCGAATCAATTGCTGGCAAGACAGCGCGTTGCTTCGGCGCCGTGGGGTTTAGCCAAGCGAGCTACAGCTACGGCAAGCTGTTGAATAAAAAATATTGCACTCAATCGACATTATTATTCTTTTGCATACACAATCATCGAGTATCAGACTGTATGCACTCCTCCCGCAACTTTGCAGTCTCGTAATCAAACCCCCGAAAGAGGTGGCTCGCGAGGACGTGCATGCGGACAGCGGAATATCCCCTTGCGTGCAACTGGAATTATTCATGTCCAACCTGATTGCCGCCGGCTCGGCCGGCGAAACCTACAACTACGACATTGTTCGCCGGTTTACCCTCATGACCCTGGCATGGGGCATTCTCGGCATGGGCCTGGGCGTGTTCATCGCCGCTCAGCTGGTCTGGCCGCAGCTTAATTTCGATCTGCCCTGGACAAGCTTCGGACGCATCAGGCCGTTGCACACCAATCTGGTGATCTTCGCCTTCGGCGGTAACGCATTGTTCGCCACATCCCTGTATGTGGTGCAGCGCACCAGCCGGGTACGGCTGATCTCGGACGTGGTGGCCAGCTTCGTGTTCTGGGGCTGGCAGGCGGTGATTGTGGCGATGCTGATCACTTACCCGCTGGGCTACACCACCTCCAAGGAATACGCGGAGATGGAGTGGCCGATCGCATTGCTGGTCACTTTCGTATGGCTTGCCTACATATGGCTGTTCTTCGGCACCATTGCCAAGCGCAGGGTCAGCCATATCTATGTCGGTAACTGGTTTTACGGGGCGTTCATCATCGTTACGGCGATGGTGCACATCGTCAATCACATGCTGGTACCCGTCTCACTGTTGAAGTCCTACCCGATCTATTCGGGCGCCACCGACGCCATGGTGCAGTGGTGGTACGGCCACAGTGTGGTCGGCTTCATCCTTTCGGTGGGCTTTCTGGGGATGATGTATTACTTCGTGCCCAAACAGGCAGAACGACCGATCTACTCCTACCGCCTGTCGATCGTGCATTTCTGGGCAATCATCAGCCTGTACATCTGGGCCGGCCCGCATCATCTGCACTACACGGCACTGCCTGAGTGGGCGCAGAGCCTGGGTATGGTGATGTCGATCATCCTCCTTGCGCCAAGCTGGGGCGGCATGATCAACGGCATGATGACCCTTTCTGGCGCCTGGCATAAATTGCGCACCGACCCGATCCTGCGCTTCCTCGTCGTCTCCCTGGCGTTTTACGGCATGTCGACCTTCGAAGGCCCGATGATGGCGATCAAGACCGTCAACGCGCTGTCCCACTACACCGACTGGACCATCGGCCACGTCCATGCCGGCGCCCTCGGCTGGGTGGCAATGATCAGCATCGGCACGCTGTACCACATGATTCCCAAGCTCTGGGGCCGCGAGCAGATGCACAGCGTCGGCCTGATCAACGCGCATTTCTGGCTGAGCACCATTGGCACCGTGCTCTACATCGCCTCGATGTGGGTCAACGGCATTACCCAGGGCCTGATGTGGCGAGCGATCAACGAAGACGGCACGCTCACCTACTCCTTCGTCGAAGCATTGGAAGCCAGTCATCCGGGCTATCTGGTACGCCTGGCAGGCGGTGGCCTTTTCGCCTTCGGCATGCTGCTGATGGCGTACAACACCTGGTGCACAGTGCGTGCGGGCACACGTAACGTGCAGGCTTCGATTTCCGGTCTGGCCGCAGCGAGGTAACCCATGACACTGCTGATTGTCCTCACCATGATCGCGCTGGTCTGCGCCGCGCTCAGCCTGGGAAAGCTGTCCAGTCAAGACGCCGAGCAGGCCTCACTGCTGCCGTTCGCCGACGATCCCGAGGCCGCTCGCCAGATGACGACCGAAACCGGCCTGGTCTGCGAACGAGTGGTGCGGCCTGCCGAGGAGTCTGAGCCCCCTTACACCTGGAAGGCTTGAACCCTTTCGTGCAGAGACGGCGATGCGCTGCGCCGAGCAGTCGAGGTGCGGTAAGCCAGCAGCGCTTTCCCGCGCATCCCTGCGCAGGTGCGCTATGGCGTGCGCGTGACAGGTATCGAAGCGAGGCCAGCGAAATGACCACGTCACGCCGCACCCGCTATCCTCACCTTCCGATACCTGTATTGCGGAGAGAGCACCATGCACGATCTGTCCACCTTCCCCATCACCCAGAAATGGCCCGCCAGCTACCCGGATCGCCTGCAGCTGTACTCGCTGACCACGCCCAACGGGGTGAAGGCCTCGATCATGTTGGAGGAAACCGGTCTGCCCTACGAGGCGCATCTGGTCAGTTTCGAGAGCAACGACCAGCTCTCGGAAGAATTTCTCTCGCTGAACCCGAACAACAAGATCCCGGCGATCCTCGATCCCAACGGGCCGAACGGTGAGCCGCTGGCGTTATTCGAGTCCGGGGCGATTCTGCTGTACCTGGCGGACAAGACCGGTCAGTTCATGCCCGAGGACGCCGCGGCCCGCTACGAGACGATCCAGTGGCTGATGTTCCAAATGGGCGGTATCGGGCCGATGTTCGGCCAACTGGGCTTCTTCAATAAATTCGCCGGCAAGGACTACGAGGACAAGCGCCCGCTTGAGCGCTACGTCGCCGAAAGCCAGCGCCTGCTCGGCGTACTGGACAAGCGGCTGGAGGGTCGCGAGTGGCTCATGGGCGGGCGCTACAGCATCGCCGATATCGCCACGTTCCCGTGGGTGCGCAATTTGGTGGGTTTCTACGAAGCGCGCGAACTGGTGGAGTTCGAACGGTTCGTCAACGTCCAGCGGGTGCTGGATGCGTTCGTCGCGCGGCCTGCTGTGGCCAGGGGGCTGAACATTCCGTCACGCGACTGAGTGTGGGTATGGGAGCGCTGCTCACCCAGCGCTTCACGCTAGAAAAAGTGCGCACGCAACCTGCGCAAATCCAGCGTCGCAGAGTTCCGAAGTCGGCTCTCCGAAGCCGTGCCGATCGAGCGTATCGGGCTCGCAACTGCAGCACCTATCGACCAAACGCCCTCCGGCAAAGCTCGTCGACCCATAAAAAGCCGCGCCCCATTGTCGATTCTCGCCTCGCCCGCTCGACCAATGATCGGAGCCGGCGGAAATTCTTGTAAATCCGTCTAGGCTGATTCTCCCATCCGGCGAAGGAGTCAGACGATGCGATTCATGGTGATGATCAAGGCCAACCGGGACACCGAAGCGGGTGTGATGCCCAGCGAGGATGTGCTCGCGGCCATGGGCCAATACAACGAAGAACTCGTGAACGCCGGCGTCATGCTCGGCGGTGAAGGCTTGCACCCCAGCATTCGTGGCGCCCGCGTGCGCTTTAGCGAGGGGCAAACATCGGTGGTGGACGGCCCCTTCGTCGAAACCCGCGAGCTGATAGCCGGCTATTGGATATTCCAGACCGGATCGCTGCAAGAAGCTATCGACTGGGTGAAACGCTGCCCAGCATCCGCCATCGGTGATTCGGAAATCGAGATTCGCCAGATTTTCGAAGCCGAAGACTTCGGCGCCGAATTCACTCCGGAGTTACGCGAGCAGGAAGAGCGTTTGCGCGCACGAATTACCTCATAACCCGAACAGGAGAACACAGATGAAAATCACCCCTTACCTCACCTTCGACGGCCAAGCACGCGACGCCTTCACGCTCTACCAGAAGGTGCTCGGCGGCACGCTGGAGATGATGACCTTCGCCCAGGCGCCCGAGTCCGAGCATTTCCCTGTCGAGCATCGGGAGCGGATCATGCACGTCTGCCTGAACCTGGGCGACTACCAGCTGATGGCGTCCGACACCATGCCCGGCGATACCTGTGGCGGCGGCCCGTACGAAGGGATCAAGGGCTGCTCGATATCCCTGCATCCAAAAAGCGTTGCCGAGGGCGAACGCGTATTCAACGGGCTGGCCGAAGGTGGACAGGTCATGATGCCGCTGGAGAAAACCTTCTGGGCCGAGCGTTTCGGCATGTTTGTAGACCGCTTCGGCGTCTCCTGGATGGTCAACTGCGAGCAGGCCTAGCTGCAGCTATCGCTTAAGCGCCACCACCGATGCGAAGACGCCTGACTCCACCCCGAGCCACGCGTCTTCCACCCTGGCCAGCCAATACGACGACGTGATTCAGTAGATCGAGCCTCCATGGCGATCTCCCTCTCGCCAATGCCAGCCGCGATGATGTTCATCCAGGAACGCGTGGTGCGTCGCGCCTCCGGAAAAGGCTACGGTCAGATCAGCTTATAGCCGATGGTCGCCAACATCACCGCCATGCAAGGTCGTAACACGGAATCCGGAACACGACCGGACAGGTTGCTGCCCAAGTAAATGCCGGGCAACGAGCCCATCAGCAGATAGGCCAGAATGGTCCAATCCATGTTGCCCATGCCCGCGTGGCCGAGGCCAGCGACAAGTGTCAGCGGCACGGCGTGGGCGATTTCCGTTCCTACCAGGCGACGGGTAGTGAGCAAAGGGTAGAGGAAGAACAAGGCGACCGTGCCCAGCGCGCCGGCACCGATTGAGGTCAGCGTCACCATCGCCCCGAGGATCACGCCGACTACAACGGTCAGCGCATTCAAGCCATTAGGTGACAGGCGCGGCGTTGGTCCAGAGAGGCGAGCTGCGACTGCCAGCAGACGCTTCTTGAACAGCACCGCCAATGCGGTGAACACCAGGACGATGCCCAGCGATTGCTTGATGACCGCGTTGAGCGCGTCCTGATCGCCATGCAGTCCCTTCAGCACCCAGAGCATCAGCGCAGCCGCCGGCAGGCTGCCCAACGATAGCCAACCCGTGATGCGCCAGTCGATGTTGCGATTCTTCTGGTGGACCCAGACACCGCCCGCTTTGGTGATCGCCGCATAGAGCAGATCGGTTCCGACAGCCGCTGCCGGGCTGACACCGAACCACAGCAGGATCGGCGTCATCAACGATCCGCCACCGACGCCCGTCATGCCGACGACGAAACCGACCAGCAAGCCGGCAATCACAAAGCCAAGAACACCAAACTCCATCATTCAATCCCAAGGTGGGCCGGTCCGGCCGTAACGATGGCGGCCAGCATAAGGGTATTGTTTAGCGATTCTTAATATAAGTTTGTGCTTGTTTAGTAGCTGAAAAGCATAAGCGAGCAAACAGGGGCGGCTCAGGCGCGTGTGGACTTATCCGCGGCGATCGGAGTTGCCATACTGACGTCACGAAAACCAAGGAGCCAACGCGTGGACCTGCTATTTCTCGGCACCTCTTCCGGCGCTCCGACCCGGGCGCGCAACGTCAGCGGTCTGGGTTTGCTCGAAGACAGCGGCAAGGGCTGGTACCTGATCGACTGCGGCGAAGCCACCCAGCACCAGCTGCTGCGTACGCCGCTGACGCTGCACGGCTTGCGAGCGATCTTCATTACCCACGTGCACGGCGACCACTGCTACGGATTACCCGGCCTGCTCGCCAGCGCCGCCATGGCAGGTCGTCGGGAGCCGCTGGATATCATCGCGCCGGCGGTGATCGAAGGGTGGGTCCGCGCGACGCTGGAGATGAGTCAAAGCTGGCTGCCTTATGAACTGAATTTCTACCCCACCGAATCCCTCAAGGAATGGCACAACCGGCTGCTGCGCGTAGAAGCCACGCCCCTTTCCCACCGAGTCCCAAGCTGGGCCTATACCTTCACCGAAACCCGCCCCGACCCACGCTTGAACATCGACAAACTCGACCGCGATGGCATCCCCCGCGGCCCGCTCTGGGGCGAGCTGATGCGCGGCCACGATGTCGAACATGAAGGCCGCATCCTGCGCAGCATGGACTATCTGCTGTTTACCCGTTCACCGCAGCGCATTGTCATCGGCGGCGACAACGATTGCCCCGAGCTGCTGCGCGACGCCTGCCGGAATGCGCAACTGTTGGTGCACGAAGCGACTTACACCCAAGCCGTCGCTGACGCGGGCAAAGCCGATTTCGGTCACAGCACTGCCGCCCAGGTCGCTGCGTTCGCGGAATCGGTTCAGGTGCCGAACCTGGCGCTGACGCATTTCAGCGCCCGCTACCAGAACGCTCCGAACCGAGGTCAGTCGATCGAAGATATTCGAGCAGAGGCAGGCCAGCACTACAGCGGGCAACTCATACTGGCCGAGGACCTGATGCGGCTCAGCTTGAACAAGACGGGACAGGTGGAGCAAGTGCAACGCCACGTTCGATACGACACGTAGGCTTCGAAGACCAACAGGCCAGACGGCTGATCAAGGTTAAAGAAGGCAAAGTCGGTCCATTCATACGAATCGCTAATAGTAACTCTTATCATTTACATTAAGTTTACATAGCTATATTGTCCGTCTCCCTTTTTCTACTGGAGATGACATCGTGGCATCAACCGCAACCCGTCTGGTCCCACTGCTCACCGCCCTGGCAGCGCCCGCCGTTTACGCCCAATCTGCTACACCGCTCGAGCTTCCTGCGACCGCGGTAACCGGCACCCGCGAGGAGGCAAGTTACAAGCCAGTGGAGAGCAAGACCGCGCTGAAGATAGACGCGCCACTGCGCGACGTGCCGCAGTCGATCAACGTAGTGCCGCAGAGCGTGCTCCGGGACCAAGGCGCCGATTCGCTGGAAGACGCACTTAAGAATGTTCCGGGTATCGGCTTGAGCAACGGCGACGGGCAGCGTGACCAGGTCACCATTCGCGGCTTCAGCGCGATTGGCGACCAGTACATCGATGGCATCCGGGATGACGCGCTGTACTACCGGGACATGTCGAACATCGAGCGCGTTGAAGTCATCAAGGGCCCAGCGGCGGTGCTCTACGGTCGTGGCTCTTCTGGCGGCCTGATCAACAGCGTGACCAAGAAGCCGACCTTCTCGCCAGAGCAGGAAGTGGGCGTCAGCTTCGACAGCGAAGGAAAGCGCCGCACCCAGTTCGATGCCGGCTGGGCCGATCAGGAGCATAAAGACAAAGCGTTTCGCGTGACCGGGGCGCTGGAAGACAGCGATACCTTCCGGGAAGGCGGGTTTCTCGAGCGCAAGGCCATCGCACCGTCTGCCTACTTCCGCCTCTCCGATGATCTGGAAATCAATCTGGGTGCGTCGTATTTGTACGATGAGCGTCTGATCGACTTTGGTATTCCGTCTCTCAACGGCCGCCCCGTCGATGTCGACCGCGACAAGCGTTTCGGTTCTGCCGACGCGGATCAGGATTACACCCGCAGCGAAGTCTTCTCGCTGACCGCCGGCATCGATTACCGCATCAATGATGCCTTCACGCTAAGCAATACCAGCCGCTACTACCACTACGATCTGGACCGCAACAACACCCTGGCTCACACCGATGCCAACCGCTTCGTCACCGCGCCGGACGGCACCTTGCTGGTCAAGCTCAAGCGCGGCAACGTCCAGCGCAAGGAGGATGGCTGGTTCAACCAGACCGAACTCAAGCAGAACGCGGTCTTTGCCGGTATGAACCATCAACTGCTGTACGGCATTGAGTTTGGCCGGCAGGAAAAGGACCAGCAGTTCTACAACCAGAACGATGTAGCGCGGGTGCCGGTTTATGGCGATACGCTGCTGCCGGTGCCGTCCCACGCCAATCAGAAGACCGGTGACGGGCTCAATACCCAGGAAACTACAGGTCTCTACATCCAGGACCTGATCGAACTGTCGCCACACTGGAAGGCGTTGCTAGGCGTGCGTTACGACGAGTTCGACCAGGCCTACCGGGACGATCTCAAGGACAAGGCGGAACTGGAGCGCACCGACTACACACTCAGCCCGCGCGCCGGCCTGGTCTGGCAGCCGGATGACAAGCAGTCCTACTACCTTTCGGTCAGCCAGTCCTATCAGCCTTCTGGCGAAATGTTTCAGGTCAGCTCAGCCAACGCCGAACTGGAGCCGGAGGAAACCATCAACTACGAGCTCGGCGCCAAGTGGAACCTGCTGCAAGATCGGCTCACATTGACCGCCGCGGTGTTCCGCCTGGAGCGCACCCAGATCAAGACGACCGATCCGGTCAATCCGGCCAAGCTGGTGCTGGCTGGCGAGCAGCGCACCGATGGGTTCGAAACCACCTTCATGGGTCAGGTCTCGGACAACTGGCAGCTTTATGGTGGCTATGCCTTCCTGGATGCCGAGATCACCAAGTCGAACAGCAAGACCAACGGCGTCGACAACGAAGGCCAGGTGCCGACGCTGACCCCGCGTCACAGCGCCAACCTCTGGGCCGTACGCTCATTGACGCCTGAATGGCGCGTCGGCATGGGTGCGAACTACGTCGGCAGCAGATACACCTCGCTGGATAACGAAACCGAGATGCCAGGCTACACCACGGTTGATGCGGCGCTCTTCTATCAACAACCGAAATGGGACGCGGCGCTGCGCCTGTTCAACGTTTTCGACAAGGATTACTACGCCTCGGCGCACGGCTCGGTCGACCTGATCACCTCTGGCGCGCCACGGACACTCGAGCTAAGCGCCAACTACCGGTTCTAATTAGAAACCGCCAAGCACAACGTGAGACACGAGGCGCTTGAACGAGCGCCTCGTCATTCTGACTTGCCCGCCCACACCGTTGCTGCGCGCCCACCATTCATAGCGATTGCTCGGTCGCGGCAACTCCAGCTGCTCCGGGGAAACAGGCGGATCAACGCCTTGCTCTCCTATTTCTGGGGTGGCTGTTCGCCCTGCGCCAACGCCGAATGGAGCATGGCTCTGCTCGCCGCGAGCACGTTGCGCTGCGTATCTTCGGTCACCAACATACGTGCGACGACCAACGCCCCGACGCATTGTGCAATCAGTGCCCAGGCCAGATCGCCGTCGCCGAGTGCCTGAGCCCAGGCATGCTGCAGCGCGCAAAGCCAATGCTCGGCTTCCTTGCGCACTTGGATATCGGCCCGAGCAATCTCAGCGCCCAGCGCAGGAATCGCACAGCCGGCTGCCGGGTTATGCAGATGAGCCAAACTCAGATAGCTGTCGAGGCAGCGCTCCAGCCGATCCACAGTCAAGCTGCAGTCCTGCGCCAGAATCGGGCTTTGCGACAGCTCGCGCCGGACGACCTCGGTAAATAGGTCGTTCTTGGAGGGAAAGTGGCTGTAGAACGCGCCACCCGTTAGGCCAACGGCTTTCATCAAGCCATCGACACCAGTGGTCGCAAAGCCGCCACGCTTGGCAATAGCACCACTGCTTTCAACCAGGCGCTGACGGGTTTCTTCTTTGTGGCCGGCGGAATAACGCATGCAGCACAACCTCATGACGCTCGCTTGACGAAGCGTGAAGCGTAACATAACGTCCGTTAACCTAACGATCGTTTAGCAAGAGAGCAAACACATGCACAACAACAATCGCGTGGCCCTGGTGATCGGCGCAGGGGACTCTACCGGTGGTGCTATTGCGCGGCGCTTCGCCCGTGAGGGCTACGTGGCTTGCGTCACCCGGCGCAGCGCCGACAAGCTGCAGCCCCTGGTCGACAGCATCATTGCCGAGGGCGGTCGTGCCCATGGCTTCGCCTCCGATGCGCGCAAGGAAGATCAAGTAGCCGAACTCCTCGAGACCATCGAGCGCGACATTGGCCCAATCGAGGTGATGGTATTCAACATTGGCGCCAACGTGCCCTGCAGCATCCTCGAGGAGACCCCGCGTAAATACTTCAAGATCTGGGAGATGGCCTGCTTCGCCGGCTTCCTGACCGGCCAGGCAGTGGCCAAACGCATGGTCGCGCGCAGCCGCGGGACGATTCTGTTTACCGGCGCCACCGCCGGACTGCGCGGATCGGCCGGCTTCGCCGCGTTCGCCGGAGCCAAGCACGGGATTCGCGCCTTGGCACAAAGCATGGCGCGTGAATTGGGCCCGATGAATATTCATGTCGCGCATGTCGTGGTCGACGGCGCCATCGATACGGACTTCATCCGTGACAGCTTCCCCGAGCGCTACGCCTTGAAGGACCAGGATGGCATCCTCAATCCGGAGCATATCGCCGATAACTACTGGCACCTGCATTGCCAGCCGCGTGACGCCTGGACGTTCGAACTCGATCTGCGCCCCTGGATCGAGCGCTGGTAAACCACTCAACTGGAGACGCGATATGAGCAAGACCGTGGAGTTCTTTTTCGATGTGGGCAGCCCGGCCAGTTATCTCGGCTGGACCCAGCTGCCAGCGCTGTGCGCGCGCAACCGCGCCGAGTTGCTGTACCGGCCCATGCTGCTGGGCGGCGTGTTCCAGGCCACCGGTAATGCCTCGCCAGTCAGCGTGCCGGCTAAGGGGCGCTACATGCTCCTGGACCTGCAGCGGTATGCCAGGCGCTACGGAGTAGCGTTCACGTTCAACCCGCATTTCCCGATCAATACGCTCGCTCTGATGCGCGGCGCCGTCGGCTATCAGCTGCAGCAGCCGGAAAGCTTTCCTCGCTACCTGACAGCGATTTATCGCGCCCTCTGGGCCGAACAGCGCAACCTCGGCGATGAGGCTGTGCTTGCCGCCACGCTGGAATCAGCAGGGCTCGATGCGCGGCAGTACCGCACGATGATTGCCGAAGAGGAAGTCAAGGCCGCGCTCAAAGCAAACACTGAAGAAGCCGTGCGCCGCGGCGTTTTTGGCGCACCGACGTTCTTTATTGGCGACGAAATGTTCTTTGGCCAGGACCGGCTGGCATTTGTCGAAGAGGCGCTGGCAGGCGCCTGATACTCAGCCGTCGCACACCAACCGCGGCTGCTCCAGGCAGGTGAACTCATCGTGCAGAGCAGCCGTCTCGTGTGAAAAGTCGCCGCGCCCTGGCACCGAAAGAGACATGACGAAGATCGACATCGCTACGATCGAAGCGGCTGTGAAGTTAATCTACGTATGCAGACTTCGATGCCCGCGGGTTCGTTATAGCCGCAGACCTTGGCAGTCACTGCGCGCGCATCTGAGCGGATGGCCGTGTAGAATTCCGCGCCCGAAAAATGCAGGAGACAACACATTGGCCATTCACTACTCGGCCCCCCTGGGAAATGTCGCATGTGGACGCACAGGTTCGAGCCTGAACAGCTCCCAGGATGTAGCTCAGGTTTCATGCAAGCTCTGCCTTCGCTCCGTTGAAAAAAGGCGCAATGAGCCTGTAAGCAAGACCCCAAGCCTTGCTGAGCTAAGGGCCGCTGCAAAAGCCGCGAAGACAGTGGTAGCCACTCCTGAAGGTGCAAGACCTGGCCTGTCCCTAACGCCTCGCGCCGAATGGCAGAAACGCCTGGAGCAACTTCCAGGCCGAAATCGCCTTCCCCGTGGCGCTTCTCGGCAGCTTTTTATCTAACAGCGGCATAGGTATCCCCCCTGACCGCAAGCTGGCGCTCAGGGGCAGCCGGGGGCAACGGTCATGGACATGCGCTTCCAGTCAGCACTACCAGCCCAGTAGATCGATTGCGCCATCGGCTCCTGGCCCCGCTTGAGTAAATGGCGCTTGGTCAAAGCCGCTCACCCCGAACCGCTACACCCGCTCCCTGCGCAACGCCCTCGCCCCTTCGGCCACCAGCACCACAATTGCCAGCCAGATTGCACCGTAGGTCAGCCACTGATCCGGCCCGATGCTTTCGCCAAGCAATAGCGCAACCACGACCAGCAGAACCGGCTCGACGTAGCTGAGCAGGCCGAACACGGCCAAATTCAGGCGCTTGCCGGCGATGATCATCAAGGCCAGTGCCAAAGCGCTGAGAGCGCCCAACCCGAAGATCAGCAGGAGCAGTCGAGAACTCGCGACAACTTGCTGCAAGGTGCCGGGATCGGCCAGGGCAAAGATGGCGGCAACCGGCAGGCTGATGGCGAGGTCGATCCACAAGCCACCGAGGTGGGCGGTGCCGATCCGACGACGCAGGGCGAAGTAGCATGGATAGCCGAGCGCGACTGCCAGCACCGGCCAGGACGGTGACGAGGCCAGCAGCAGTTCGTTGCCGACGCCTACCGCCGCGAAAAGGCAGGCTAGCCGTTGCAGGCGGCTGATCGCCTCGCCAAAGAGCAGGCGGCCGGTCAATACCAGGGTCAGCGGTAGCAGGAAATAACCGAGGGATACATCTAAGCCATAGCCGTTGATGGGCGCCCACATGAATAGCCAGAGCTGCAGGCTGACCAGCACCGAGGACAGCGGCAGTGCCAGCCAGAGCCGCGGTTCGGCCGGCACCCGCACGAGGATCTGACGAACCTCACTCCAGCGGCCCAGGCCGAGCAGCAGCAAGGCCAGACACGGCGCGGTAAACAGAATGCGCCATCCGTAGATCTGCTGGCCGGTCAACGGTTCGAGAAGCGTGGTGTAGTAATACAGCGTGGCGAACAGCACCGATGCTCCAAGCGAACTGGCCACTCCCGGCAGACTGTTCCGGCCTTCCATACTATTTCCTGGGATTCGAGGACGCAGACATTGCGGTGCCTGCCCGCCGTCAGGGTTCGACCTGACTCCACTGCTTGTTCAGACGCTTGTCCGACACCGCCATCTTCGTCCCAAGCTGCTGGGCCCACAGCGACACGCGGTATTCCTCCAGCATCCAGCGGTACAGAGACAGCTCGGGATCACGCTTGCCTTCCTGCAAATGCTTCTTCTGCCGCGCCTGGTACTGTTCCCAGTAACCGGCCAACTCGCCGGACCAGACGCGATCCCGCTGCAGCTGCGCGCCGATCTTTTCAAATCGCTGCTCAATCGCCTTGAGGTAGCGAGGATATTCCTTCAGCCACTCGCCTGGGGTTTCGCGAACGAAGTCGGGATACACCAGATTGGCCAGCTGCGCCTTGATGTCGTTGAGGGCGACCGCCTGGGCCAGGTCGATCTTGCCCTTGAAGCGCTTCTGCAGGCCGTGCCAGAGCTTGAGAACTTCCAGTACCAGGCGGGCAAGACGTTCGGCATGCGGCGTCCAGTCGCTGCGTTTGCGTTCCGCTAGCGCAGCCAATGCAGCGCCATCGCGGGGTAGTTGGGCTTCACCGTCCAGCACGCAACTGTCGAGACTGGCCAGCAGAATGTCCTCGACCAGCGCGTCAATTTTGCCCATGTCCCGGTACAGCAACGCCATCTCCGTCAGGCCCGGTAGTTTGTTACGCAGATACTTGGCCGGCTCGGCCAGCTGCTGCAGCAACAGCCGCTGTAGCGCCCGACGGTGCTGATAGTTGGCTTCGGCCTTAGTCGGGAAGCGCCCCTCCTTGACCACGCCGCCGTCTTCCACCAGCGCCGGATAGACCGTCATCGAGAGCCCGGCCATCTTCGCCTGGGCTTTTTCCGCGACCTCGGCGAATGCCTTGGCCTCCACCGGTTTCTGTTCGGCTTTATGCTGCGGCGGCGCCAGTGCGGCCTGGCTGGCCTCGTTGAAACGCGCCGTAAGCTCGACAAGATCACGGCCTTCGCCAAGAAACTTGCCGAGTGGGTCCACCACTTCGATGTTCATCTTCAGGTGGCTTTCCAGCCCCACTGCCGCCTCCGCCCAGGCCTCATCCGACACCCTGGCTCCCGTCATACGCAACAGCTCGCGGCCAAGTGTCTCGGGCAGCGAGCCCTCACCAAAGCTGATCTTGGATAGCGCCGCCTTGACGAAATCCGGTACCGGTACGAAGTTCTTGCGGATCGCCTTGGGCAGGTTGCGCACCAGCGCCACCGCTTTGGCTTCGATCAAGCCCGGCACCAACCAATCGAGCCGTTCGCCCCGCAGCTGCGGCAGCAGAGGTGCTGGCACGCGCAAGGTCACGCCATCGCGCGGGTGATTGGGTTCAAAATGGTACTCCAGTGACAGTTGCAGTTCGCCGATGCGCAGATGGTCGGGATACTGGGCCGCCGTAACCTCGCTGGCGTCGCGGGCCAGCACGTCTTCGTCGCGCATCATCAGCAACTGCGGATCTTTCGCGCTCTCGCGCTTGTACCAATTTTCGAAGCTGGCGGTCTGGTAGATATCCTGCGGCAACCGTGCGTCGTAGTAGGCGAACAGCGTGTCTTCGTCAGCAATGATGTCGCGCCGACGAGCCTTGGCTTCCAGCTCGTCGAACAGTTCCAGCAACTCACGGTTGGCGGTCAACGCCTTGGCACGGCTGTGCATCTCACCGCGCACCAGGCCCTCGCGGATGAACAACTCACGCGCCGCCTGCGGGTCGACGGGACCAAAATGCACCGGCCGCCGGGCAACGATGATCATGCCGTACAGGGTGACCTGCTCGAACGCGACCACCTGGCCGCGCTTCTTCTCCCAGTGCGGCTCGAAGTGGTTGGTCTTGGTCAGGTGCCTAGCCAGTGGCTCGATCCAATCGGGCTCGATCTTGGCCACCATGCGCGCGAACAGCTTGGTGGTCTCGACCAGTTCCGCGGCCATGATCCAGTTGGGCTTCTTGCGCCCGATGACGCTCGACGGATGCACCCAGAAGCGCCGTTGCCGCGCACCGAGAAAGTCGCCCTCCTCGGTCTTGTGACCAACCTGGCTAAGCAAACCGGAGAGGATCGCCTTATGCACCGCGGCATAGCTCTTGGCCTTCTGCGCCGCTTCGCTGGCTTCGGCCTGCTGCGCCAGTTTGACGTTGACCTTCTTGTCCTTAGTCCGCACGGGCCCCTCGGCATGGGTACGTTCCCGTTCCTGAGTGCCCGCCTTCGTTTCCACGCCCGCCTCTTCGCGGTCAAGACCGCTCCCACGATGATTTGCAGTCACCTGGTCCTGCCGGATCTTCTCCTTACCTTGATTCTGACCTAGGCCCTGGCTGTGGCGTTGGCTGTGGCTCTGGTTCTTCTGCTCCTGGTTCCGGCCCTGGCTCTTATCCTTTTCCTGGCCCTGGCCCTGGCCCTGATCCGTCTCCCGACCCTGGTTCTGGTTCTGGTTCTGGTTCTGGTTCTGAATCTGGATCTGGATCTGGATCTGGTTAAGATCGCTTCCACGCTGAGCTGAGGCAGCCTTGTGGGAGCGGTCTTGACCGCGAGCTTCTGCCTCACCGTCGCTCCGATCCCGATCAGCGCGAGTTTTGGTCTCAAGCCTCAACTCACGCACGATCAGCGTCAGCTGCCGGTGGGCGTCCCGCCACTCGCGCAACCGCAGATAGTTGAGGAAATTTTTCCTACACCAGGTCCGCAGCGCGTTGGAGCCCAGCGCCTGGCGCTGCTCCTCGAAGCCGCGCCAAAGATTGATCAGCGCGGCGAAATCCGAATCCGGGTCCTTCCACTGCGCATGTGCCTGATCGGCCTGCTGTTGGCGATCGGCTGGGCGCTCGCGCACATCCTGCACCGACAGCGCACTGGCAACGATCAGCACCTCGGCGATGCTGCCCAACTGCGCCGCCTCAAGCAGCATGCGCCCGAGGCGTGGGTCGACGGGCAGACGCGCCAGTTGCCGACCCAAGGGGGTCAGCTGGTTCTCACGGTTGACCGCCGAAAGCTCCTGCAACAGGTTGAAGCCGTCGCTGATAGCCTTGCCATCCGGCGGCTCGATGAAGGGGAAATCTTCGATCTGGCCGAGGCGCAGATGCAGCATCTGCAGTATTACCGCCGCGAGATTGGTACGCAGAATTTCCGGATCGGTGAACTCCGGGCGAGAGAGAAAATCCTCCTCGCTGTAGAGCCGAATGCAGATTCCCGGCTCGACGCGACCGCAACGGCCCTTGCGCTGGTTGGCGCTGGCCTGAGAAACGGCTTCGATTGGCAGCCGCTGGACCTTGGCACGGTAGCTGTAGCGACTGATGCGCGCGGTCCCCGAGTCGATCACGTAGCGAATGCCCGGCACGGTCAGCGAGGTCTCAGCGACGTTGGTCGCCAGCACGATCTTGCGTCCACCGGCAGGACGGAAAATCTTCTGCTGCTCGGCAGGTGTCAGCCGCGCATACAGCGGCAGTACCTCGGTGAAGCGCAGATTCGCCTTGCGCAGCACCTCGGCTGCATCGCGGATTTCGCGTTCACCCGGCAAGAACACCAGCACGTCGCCGGGGCGTTTGCCGATGCTCTTTTCATGGGCGTCAATTTCGTCCAGCGCGGCAAGGATGCCCTGGTCGACGGTCAGGTCATCCTCGACACGATTACCGTCTTCGTCGACTTCTGCCGAAAGAGGCCGATACCAGGTTTCGACCGGATAGGTACGCCCCGAGACCTCGACAATGGGCGCGCCCAGACGGCCGGCCCCGCTGAAGTGTTCGGAGAAGCGCTCCAGGTCGATGGTTGCTGAGGTGATGATCACCTTCAGATCCGGACGGCGCGGCAACAGCGTCTTGAGGTACCCGAGCAGGAAATCGATGTTGAGGCTGCGTTCGTGCGCCTCGTCGACGATGATGGTGTCGTACTTTTCCAGGAAGCGATCATGCTGAGTCTCGGCCAGCAGAATGCCGTCGGTCATCAACTTGATCAGCGAGCTCTCCTTGCTCTGATCCTCAAAGCGCACCTGATAACCCACCAGCTCACCCAATGGCGTACCGATCTCCTCGGCAACTCGGGTCGCGACACTGCGCGCAGCCAACCGACGCGGCTGGGTATGACCGATCAGTCCATGCACGCCGCGACCGATCTCCAGGCATATCTTCGGCAGCTGAGTGGTCTTGCCCGAGCCGGTTTCGCCGGCAATTATCAGCACTTGGTGCTTTTCCAGCGCAGCTTTGATTTCGTCGCGCTTGGCGGCAATCGGCAGGCTGTCGTCGTAGCGCATGACCGGCACGCTCTGGCGCCGCGCCTCGACCTTGGTCGCTGAAGCCTGAAAGCGCTCAAACCACTGAGCAAGACGTTCTTCTTCAATCGGCGAGTCACCAGCCTTCTTGCGCAAGTCGTGCAATTGCCGACGCAAGCGATGGCGGTCGGCGTACATGGCCTGATCGAGGTTTTTCAGGAGTTGTTCAAAGGCGGGCGTTGCGTCGGTCATGGACAGCCGTGGGGCAATTCGTGAAGGGCGCGATTGTCGCAGATTTGCCCGGCTGGCCGTAAGGAAAGGGATTGGCGGAGGGACCGCGCCGGCAAGCCGGCGCGGTGGCTAGGCGATCAACGGATCCAATGACCCCAGCGTGACTTCTCCTGTACCTGCTGGATGCGCATGGTGCCAATGCTCTGCTCGGCCGCTGCCGCTATCTCGTCGTCGATCATTTTGGTCGACAGGGACAGCCAGCTCGTGGCGAAGGCCAGCGCATCGCCGTGCAACTCCAACGCCTCGGTGGAGATGTTGCTGAGGTCGTCGCACTCAGAGTGGTAGCACGGATCGTACGATAGCCCGGCGGTGCCGCCGTAACGCTGTGCCTGCTCCTGGGTCTTGATGCCTTCGGCACCGGTGAACAACCCGCCAAATGCGATGCCGTCATCGAAGAATTGCGCATAGTCGGAGCGGAAGTCGATCTCGGTGCCTTCGGTCGGCGCATTACGCAGCTGGAAGTAGGAGCGGAACAGACGCTCGATGGCACCGGAGCCGGGTGGGCCTTGCAGGCCGAAATCGGAGCCGTCACCGTCATAGAGGAAGTTGGCGAAGTTCGGCGAGCCAATCATGTCGACGTTCAGATAGGCCTTGATCTGTTGCTTCTCTTCCTCCGGCAATTGGTTGACGTAGAAGGTCGAGCCGACCAGTCCCGATTCCTCCGCACCCCACCAGGCGAAGCGCACCTTGTTCAGCGGATAAGCCCGGCTCATCAGGGTTGCCATTTCCAGCAATGCGGCACTGCCGGAGCCGTTGTCGTTGATGCCCGCCCCTTCGAATACCGAATCCAGATGCGCGCCGACCATCACGACGTTGTCGGGATCGCCCCGCCGGGTCTCGGCCAGCACGTTGTAGGTTTCGGTCCGCTCGCGCACCACGTCAACGTTCATGCTCAGCTGCAGCCCTTCCGTGCTAGCCCAGGTCTCGCCATTGTCATAGGTGGAAAACAGCACCGGAATGCCGCCTTCATAATCCTCACCCAACGTCGCAACGAGGAGCGCTTTACGGTCCTCGGTATCGCCCTGGTTGAAGATGATCGCGCCCGAAGCACCGGCCGCTGCCGCATTGGTCGCCTTCTGGCCGAACGTGCACGCACCGCGCTGCATCAGGGCAATGGCGCCGGCTGGGAAGCCCGCAAAATCTTCCGGTTCACATCCACTGGTGGAGGTGTTGCCCAGACCAAGGGCCAGATCGACCGGGACGACGGGAGCGGTCACGGTTCCGGGATCGGTTTGATCGGCGTAGGTGAAGTCCTCCTCCCAGGTGTACTGCACGGCCTGCGGTGCTACCGCAGCGAGTGAGCCAGGCCCCTGCGGATAGAACGCAAGGAACGGGAAAGTCTGCACCCGCACGCGGTAACCGGCGCGCTCGAGCGTCGTGCGCACGTAATCGACGGAAGCCTGATAACCCGATTGACCGGACGCGCGATTGCCGTTGTTCAGGGCGGCGATGTCGCTCAGGTTCTGCAGGTGCGTCATGATGTTGCTGGCCTGCATACAGCGTGGCAGCCCGAGCGGGGTGCCGACCAGCAGCGGTGTACGACAAACCCTGGAGTCGGGCTTGTCCGGACTCCAGTAATCGTCGAACGCGGGAATTTCTGCAGTGGGTGCAGCCAAAACTGCGGTGGAAGCCAGTAAAGCGAAAGAAGCAACTACCCGACGTGCATTGTTTTTCTTTTGCATGGGTAACTCATCCTTGGAACGAGATTGATGGGCAGGCCGCAAAATGGCATGCGCCATCGTCCCCTACGGCACAACCGGCCATTGAAAACGAAGCGTGCGACAGAAATGGAGGCGAAGCCGGCTGCGATGCGCGTCGACGCATTGCAGTGGACACTCAAACGGCTTCGGCACGGCATAGCAGAGGCGCGCTGGCATTCAACAGCCGCTAGAGCGGACGCGGCCATAGGGTCCTAGACTGGATTGCGTCGTTTCGGTTCGCACCGTTGCGCCAGACGGCAACACCGCCGGTCGGGTTGATGGAACCCGACGAAAATGCCGCCGGGAACCTTCGACAGGCAAAGGCGGACATTGCGCCCGCCTCATCAAGCATTGGTCAGATACAGAACTGCCCGACCAAACGCTGCAAATTTTCGGCAAGACCATTGAGTTCGCGGGAAGTCTGGGCGCCTTCGGCGGCTTCCTGCGCCACGCCGTCAACCGCATCGGCGATGTGATGAACGCTGCGATTGATCTCTTCGGCAACCGCAGTCTGTTCTTCGGCCGCGCTGGCGATCTGAGCGTTCATGGAGTTGATGGTGCCGATCAGAGCGGCAATCGCATCCAGCGATTCGCCCGCCTGGTTGGACTGGGCCCGAGTGCTTTCACCCTGCTGTCCGGCACGGCCCATGCCTGTCACGGTCGTCGCCGTGGTGTTTTGCAGGCGGTCGACCATGCCCTGAATTTCGACCGTGCTCTGCTGGGTACGGCTGGCGAGCGCTCGTACTTCGTCGGCGACCACGGCGAATCCGCGGCCGGCTTCGCCGGCGCGTGCCGCTTCGATGGCGGCGTTGAGCGCCAGCAAATTGGTCTGCTCCGCGACCGCTCGAATCACATCGAGCACGCCGACGATGCCTTCCACGTCTTTCTGCAGTCCGCCCAGCGACTCGCCGCTGTCATGCAGTTCGCCGACCAGATCGTGAATCTGCTGAATGCTGCCGTCCACGACTCGCTTGGCGCTCTGGCCCTGCTGATCCGCTTCCTGAGCCGCTTCGGCGGCACGCTGTGCGCTCATTGCCACTTCCTGGGCAGCGGCCGACATCTCGTTGATTGCGGTCGCCACCTGATCGGTTTCATGACGCTGCGCTGCCATCGCCTGCTCGGAACGTTGCGCCTGGCTGGCGACGCTAGCAACCAGGGTAGTCAGCTGGCCGGTGGTCTTCGAAACCTGTTGAACCAGGCCGTGGATCTTATCGACGAAGCGATTAAACGACGACGCCAGATCGCCCAGTTCGTCCTGGCTGGTAACCGGCAGGCGATGGGTCAGATCGCCCTCACCGGACGCCATGTCATCGAGCTTGCCCTTTATCAGCATGAGTGGCCGTAGCAGCGTGCGGCTCGTGGCAGTCGCCAGCAGGGCGATCAGCACCAGCAGCCCGAGCGCAGAGCCCACCATGATAACCAGCAATTCGTTGATATCGTCCTGAAACGCCGCTCGAGCTGCCTGAACGTCACGCTCTACCCCGTCCAGGTTAAGAGATGTACCAAAGACCATGTTCCATTTCGGCAAATACTCTGCATAGCCGATCTTCGGGACCAGCGTCGTGCTGCTGCCCAGCACGAAGCTGTAATCGACGTAATGGCTTCCATCGATACCGGCCCGGACGAGTTCACGAATGGCGTACTTGCCACTGGGGTCACGATAATCGGAGAAGCTCTGCCCAATCTTGTCCTTGGTGTTGCCCTGCAGAATCCGCACGCTCTGTTCGTCGTAGCCCCAGAAATAGCCGTCCTTGCCGTAGGAGAGCGCTTCCAGAATGGCCACGGCACGGTCCCGTGCGTCTTGGTCATCCGAGGCGGAGCTGTCGTAGATGGGGGCGATCATCTTTCGAGCAAGCTGCACGTAGTTTTCCAGTTCCGCGCGGCGATCCCGAACGAGATTCTTACGCGTCTCTGCCTCCTGCTTGGCCGCCAATTCGTGCAGCGTGAGCACGGATATGCCGCTAAGAAGTATGGCCAACAAGAGGATTGGACCTAATGCGAGGATGAGAAGCTTCGTTTGCAGACGTAATCTGGACAGCATGAGCGGAACCCCGAGCAGAACTTAAAGGCAGCGAAGGCGCCTTTTTTTCGGCGCCAAATTTACCGCACCATCAGGGATATCGGCTAGCTGGCCGCATAATTGAGCCAGCCACAGCAAAAAAAATGACGCCAGGTGTTAAGGAGCGCGCGATTGTTAGTCCAAGTCAGACCAGGCCAAACCAGACGATAGGCTAGCTGGACCTGAACGAAGCTCTGAAACGAAAAAGCCCCGCCGAAGCGGGGCTCTTACTAGCCTGGAAGCGTTACTTCTTGCCGATTTTTCGCAACTCTTCGTCACGCAGCTCACGACGCAGGATCTTGCCAACGTTAGTGGTTGGCAGGCTGTCGCGGAACTCGACGCTTTTAGGCCGTTTGTAGCCCGTAACGTTGTCATGCATGTGCTGCATAACCTGTTCCTTGGTCAGGCTTTCGCCCGGCTTGACCACTACAAACAGCTTGATCGCCTCCCCCGATTTTTCGTCCGGCACTCCGATGGCTGCACACTGCAACACGCCGGGCAGGGTTGCGAGCACGTCTTCCAGTTCGTTGGGATAGACGTTGAAACCGGACACCAGAATCATGTCCTTCTTGCGGTCGACGATGCGCATGTAACCATCGTCCTGAATAATGCCGATGTCGCCCGTCTTCAACCAACCGTCAGCGCTCAGGATTTCATCAGTGGCTTCCTGACGCTGCCAGTAGCCCTTCATCACCTGGGGGCCCTTGACGCAGAGCTCGCCGGTTGCGCCCATCGGCAGATCGTTGCCTTCATCGTCGATGACCTTGCACAACGTCGAGGGCATCGGGATGCCGATCGTGCCGATCTTGATGCCGCCGAAGGGGTTGACCGAGACGACTGGACTGGTTTCGGTCATGCCGAAACCTTCGCAGATTTCGCAGCCTGTGACCTGCTGCCAACGCTCGGCCGCCGACAGCTGCAAGGCCATTCCGCCGGAGAAGGTCGCTTTCAGGGAGGAGAAATCGAGTTTGCGGAAGTCTTCGTTATTGCACAGCGCCACGAACAGGGTGTTAAGGCCAACAAAACCGGTGAAGCGGTATTTGCTCAAATCCTTGACGAAGGTCGGCAGGTCGCGCGGGTTGGTGATCAGTATGTTATGGGCGCCGATCAGCATCATGGTCATGCAGTGAAAGGTGAACGCATAGATGTGGTACAGCGGCAGCGGCGCAACCATGGTTTCGCAACCTTTACCCAGCTCCGAGCCCATCAGCGCGCGGCACTGCAGCATGTTGGCGACGATGTTGCGATGGGTCAGCATGGCGCCTTTCGCAACCCCGGTCGTACCGCCGGTGTACTGCAGCACGGCCACATCATCACTGGCCGGATTGGCTTCCCGCGCCACCTTGCCGCGTCCCAGCGCCATGGCATCGGTGAACTTGACCGCTTTGGGCAAGTTGTATGCCGGCACCATCTTCTTGACATGCTTGACCACAGCATTGACCAGCATGCGCTTGAGGGTCGGCAGCATATCGCCAACCTCTGTCACCACTACGTGCCGGATGCCGGTCTTGGGCAGTACCTCTTGCGCCAGGTGCGCCATATTGGCCAGGCAAATCAGTGCCTTGGCGCCGGAATCATTGAATTGATGCTCCATCTCCCGCGCCGTGTAGAGCGGGTTGGTGTTGACTACAACAAGCCCCGCGCGCATGGCGCCGAACACGACGACTGGATACTGGATAACGTTCGGAAGCTGGACCGCAATACGATCGCCTGGCTGCAGGTCGGTATTCTGCTGGAGGTAAGCCGCAAACTCACCGGACAGCTTGTATAGCTCACCGTAGGTTAGGGTTTTGCCGAGATTACTGAAGGCAGGCTTGTCTGCGAATTGCTCACAGGACTGTTTGAGCACAGCCTGAATGTTCTGGTACTCATCGGGATTGATCTCGCTCTTGACCCCGACAGGATACTTATCCTTCCAGAAGTTATCGGTCATATAACCCCACTCCTAAGCGACAGCTTCACTGCATATCGCAGCGGTTTTGTTGTGTTTTGTTAATTTTTGTACGGAAGTACCGGCCAAAACAGAGTTCGAGGTTAGCAGCTTTGCAACTGGCCGAACAGTGTCCGGCAAGCCTGAAAAAGACACGAAGTGACTGAAGGCAAAAAACCAGTCACTTCGAAGACAGCGGAAATGATCGCTCGATTCAAGCCTGTTCGCGCAACTCGCGCCGCAGAATCTTGCCCACCGGCGTCATCGGCAATGCATCGCGGAATACCACGTGGCGAGGGATCTTGTAGCCCGTGAAGTTCTCCCGGCAGTACGCCATCAGCTCTTCGACGGTCAGGCTGGGGTCGCTGCGCACGGCGAACAACTTAACGGCTTCACCTGACTTCTCGTCAGGCACGCCAATAGCTGCGCAGGCGGCCACCTTCGGATGCGCCATGACCACATCTTCGATTTCGTTGGGGTAGACGTTGAAGCCGGACACGATGATCAGGTCTTTCTTGCGATCGACGATACGCACGAAACCATCCGCATCGATTACAGCGATGTCGCCTGTCTTGAGCCAACCTTCCGCGTCCAACACCTCTTCAGTTGCTTCAGGACGCTGCCAGTAGCCCTTCATCACCTGAGGACCTTTGACGCAGAGCTCGCCGCGCTCACCAACCGGGAGCTCGCGGCCGTTATCGTCGATCACTTTCAGTGTCGTGCCCGGCACCGGCAGGCCGACGGTACCCAAGCGCGATCCTTCGCCATGCGGATTGGCGCAGACCACAGGTGAGGTTTCGGTCAAACCATAACCTTCGGTCACGGTGACGCCGGTAATGCTCTTCCAGCGCTCGGCCACCGCGGAAACCAGCGCCGTGCCGCCTGAGTTGGTGCCCTTGAGCGAGGCGAAGTTGATCTTCTTGAATTCGGGATGCGACATGAGCGCGACGAACAGCGTGTTCAGCCCAAGGAACGCGGTGAACTGCCACTTCTGCAGCTCATTGACGAAGCCGTCGATGTCGCGGGGGTTGGTGATCAACACGTTATGGTTGCCGGTCACCATCATGCACATGCAGTTAATTGTGAAGGCGTAGATGTGATAGAGCGGCAGCGGCGCGATCATGATCTCCTGGCCTTCCTTGATGATCGTCTGCCCGTGCTCGTCCAATTGCTGCATGTTGGCATGGACCTGCTGCATGTTGGCGACCAGATTGCCATGGGTCAGCATGGCGCCCTTGGCAACGCCAGTAGTCCCGCCGGTGTATTGCAGGACGGCAACCTCGTCCAATGTCAGTGGAACCGGCTTCAGGGCATGCCGCGCGCCATCACGCAGCACATGCTTGAACGACACGGACTGCGGCAGGCTGTACGCGGGCACCATCTTTTTCACATGCTTGACTGCGGCGTTGACCAGCAGCCCCTTGAGCGAAGGCAGCATGTCGCCGATACGCGCCTCGATGAGCACCTCGATATCTGTATCGGGCACAACTTCCTGCACCAGCTTGCCAAAGGTATTCAGATAGACCAATGCCCGCGCGCCGGAATCCTTGAATTGGTGGCGCATCTCCCGCGCGGTATACAGCGGGTTGGTGTTGACCACGATCAGTCCGGCACGCAGCGCGCCGAAGACAGCAACCGGGTATTGCAGCAGGTTGGGCATCTGCACCGCGATGCGATCGCCCTGTTGCAGGTCGGTGTGATTCTGCAGCCAACCCGCGAAAGCCGCCGAGTATCGTTCCAGGTCCGCATAGGTCAGCGTCACACCCATGTTGCTGAATGCGGGACGGTCTGCGTGAAGCTTGCAGGAGCGCTCAAATACTTCTACGACCGAGCGGAAGCCGCCCATGTCCAGGCCGTTGGGCACACCGGCGGGGCGTTTGTCATTCCAGAAGTCAGGTTGCATTGTTATTGGCCTCGATACCTGAGAGTGTCTGACCCACTCGCGGCGGGCTGTGGCGAACTTAGCAGTTCCGCTGTGCCGCGCAATAGCGAGGCGGGTGTAATCAGTGATGTGAATCTCCGGCTACTGCGACAGACAACCAGGCACGGGACAACCCCATCACAGATCTCTAGAATGCTGGCACTCGAGCGCCTTTTAGGGCGCGTCTTTTGCTACCTGCGGCGGACCCTATCGCGGCGGGGTCTGTCGTTATCCGCATTTAGAGGTCTATGCATGAGCACGCTGAGCAACACTCCCTACGCTGATCTGGAAATCGGCCAAAAGGCCACCTACAGCAAAACCGTGGAAGAACGTGACATCCAGCTGTTCGCCGCAATGTCGGGCGACCACAACCCGGTCCACCTGGACGCCGAATTCGCCGCCTCGACGATCTTCCGCGAGCGTATTGCCCATGGCATGTTCAGCGGCGCATTGATCAGCGCAGCCGTGGCCTGCGAGTTGCCGGGACCGGGCACTATTTACCTCGGCCAGACGATGCGCTTTGCCTTGCCGGTCAAGCTTGGCGACTCCCTGACCGTGCGCCTGGAAATCCTCGAGAAACTGCCCAAGTTTCGCGTCCGCATCGCCACTCAGGTGTTCAACCAGCGCGACGAGATGGTCGTTGACGGCGAGGCCGAAATTCTCGCCCCACGCAAGGCACAGACGGTCGAGATCAAAGCCTTGCCACCGGTCAGCATCGGCTGACACGCCGATGGTTCGGCACCTGCGGAACGATAATGGGGTCACGCTCAAGCGCGCCTGATTGGCGCCTTTTGCGCTTGATTGACCCCAGCGAGACGAGGTGCATCGGGCTGCCGGCGTTGCGGTTCGAGCGGCACGCTCGGCTGCCCAGCTGGGTCGCGAATGATATGGACGGCTTTTTCTGCCCCGCACAGTGCCCGCATAATCCGCCGCGGTTAACAAAAACGCAGGCAAAAAAAAGGGCGACCTAAGTCGCCCAAATGCCTTGCGTGCTCTGTACCACCAGCCGGATCAACGCTTCTTGTGCGCGTCCCGCCAGATGAAATATCCGAAACCTCCGAGGAAGGCGACCATAAGGCCGACCGTGACCACCCCTGCGAGCACCACATTATCGAGGAACATGATTCCCTACCTCCAAGCTGTCTCGCTGTCTGATGGCTGCATAGTTACCCGTCTCACCGATTAAAAAATTGACCGACATCAACCCCGCAAGACCTTTAGAAAAAGGCGCCGCGGGAGCTGATCCAGGTCAAGTAATTCGGGGTATGAAGGCGAGGTGCCTTAGCGAGACGACAACCTGCAGGCCATCGCGATGTGGCGGAGGGCGAAACGGTGCGAACGCGCTATCAGCGTTTTTTCGGATTGGTCTTGGGCTTCTTCTTCGGTTTGCTCAACGGCAACACCTGCTCGAAGGCCTGGCGCATCTCGACAAGGCGCTTTTCCTTGATGTCGTGGATGCGCTTTTCACGTTCTGCACTGAAGTCGATCAGCTTTTCGTCACTGCTCATAAGATGGGCTCGCGGATGATCTGGCGGAAAGTCAGGTTCAGGCGCGGTGCGCGAACCTTTCGAGTTCTGGCGATCTGGTGTTGCCAATAATGCTGCGTCAGGCCGCTCATGACCAGCAGCGATCCGTGCTCGAGCGAGATGGAGTGCGCAGTCCGGCTGGTTCCCTTGCGGCGAAAATCGAAACGCCGTGTTGCGCCCAGGCTGAGAGAAACCACCAGGGGTTGTTGGCCCAGCTCTGGCTCGTCATCGCTGTGCCAACCCATGGCGTCCCGCCCATCACGATAGAGATTGAGCAACACACCGTTTACGGGCTGGCCAACCTGCTGCTGCACCCGCTGGCGAATATTGGCCAGCAGTGGCGTCCAGGGAAGCGGTTCGTGAGTGAGACCTGAATACCGGTAGAGCGCGTCAGCATCGCCATACCAGGCAACCCGTCGCGGCACGGCGATGTTGCGGCCATAGAGTCGGATCTGCGGCTGGGACCATGGCGTCTGTGCTGAAAGCTGCGAAAGCCATTGATCAGCCAGGCCTGCATCGACCCATTGCGGGAAGTAGCGCAGATCCGCGTCTGGCAGCTCGATTACCTCCTCGATTACCTCGCAGCTGGCGGGTCCAGACGGATCAAACCTCGACATCCACCCATAACCCCTGACGCGGAAGCTCTTCAAGGGCGGCCTGATCCTCTTCGGCGGTCTCGCCCTCGGCCAGCTCCTGAGCGGTATAGCCACGACGACGCTGGCGCCTGCGTTGCTCATCGCGAAGCATCTGCTCGGCTTCCTGCGGGTGGCGACGATCGAGGCCCACCGAGCTCTCGTTGGCGCTCGGCTGAACGGGCGTCACCGGCGCGATATCAGGTCTCGGTTTGACCACGTCCTGTTGCGCGGTGACCTGGACTGTACCGGGTGGAATAACTGGCAGCATCTGTGCTCTCCAAAAGCTACGCCAAGATCAAGGGCCATTCGAGCAGCCCTGAACCAACCGAACGCTAAACCTGCTGTCGACTTTAACAGCAACGCTACACTGACTGGCGCGGTATCTATCGTCGCTCTATCGGTAGTGTTCCGTTAATATAGCGGGCTTTTTTACAGCGGGAGGCAGGGCATGGCGCAGCAGTATCTACCGGGGCAACGTTGGATCAGCGACAGCGAAGCGGAACTCGGTCTGGGAACCATCCTCATGCAAGATGGCCGCATGCTCACCGTGCTTTACCCCGCGACAGGCGAAACCCGCCAATACGCCGCACGCAGCGCCCCGCTGACCCGCGTGCGTTTTGTTCCGGGTGACGAAATCACCCACTTCGAAGGCTGGAAGATGACCGTGCGCGAAGTTGACGACGTCGACGGCCTGCTGGTCTATCACGGCCTGACCGCCCAGAGCGAAGCCCGCACGCTGCCGGAAACCCAGCTGTCGAATTTCATCCAGTTTCGCCTCGCCAGTGATCGTCTGTTCGCCGGGCAGATCGACCCGCTGAATTGGTTCAAGCTGCGTTATCACACCCTGGAAAACCAGAGCAAACAGCTCACCTCCTCGCTGTGGGGCCTGGGCGGTGTACGTGCGCAACCCATCGCGCACCAGTTGCATATCGCCCGTGAGGTCGCCGACCGCATCGCCCCACGCGTTTTGCTGGCAGACGAAGTGGGGCTCGGCAAAACCATCGAGGCCGGCCTGGTGATCCATCGCCAGCTGCTCTCGGGACGCGCCAAGCGCGTGCTGATTCTCGTCCCGGAAAACCTCCAGCACCAATGGCTGGTGGAGATGCGTCGCCGCTTCAACCTCCAAGTCGCGCTGTTCGATGACGAGCGTTTCATCGAGAGCGATGCCAGCAACCCATTCGAGGACACCCAGCTCGCACTGGTTTCGCTGGAATGGCTGAAAGATGACGAACGCGCCCAGGACGCCGCCTTCGCCGCCGGCTGGGATCTGCTGGTGGTGGACGAAGCGCATCACCTGGTCTGGCACCCGGAAAACGCCAGCGCCGAATACAAACTGGTCGAGCAACTGGCCGAAGTCACCCCCGGCGTCCTGCTGCTGACCGCAACGCCGGAACAGCTCGGCCAGGAAAGCCACTTCGCGCGCTTGCGCCTGCTAGACCCGAACCGTTTCCATGATCTCGAAGCCTTCCGCGCTGAGAGCGCCAGCTACCAGCCGGTTGCACGGGCTGTGCAGGAGCTGCTGGACGAGGGTCGCCTCTCTCAAGAAGCACACCAGACGATTCACGACTTCCTCGGCGCCGAAGGCGAAGCGCTACTCGCCGCGGCTACCGACGGCGACATCGAAGCCAGTAGCCGCCTGATTCGCGAGCTGCTCGACCGTCACGGCACCGGCCGCCTGTTGTTCCGCAACACTCGCGCCGCCGTGCGTGGTTTCCCAGAGCGCCAGCTGCATCCGTATCCGCTGCCCTGCCCCGCCGAGTATCTGGAACTGCCGTTGGGCGAGCATGCCGAGCTGTATCCGGAAGTCAGCTTCCAGAGCCAGCAGGAAGAACCGGATGCTCAGAACCGTTGGTGGAATTTCGATCCGCGCGTCGAGTGGCTGATCGACACGCTGAAGATGCTGAAGAAATTCAAGGTGCTGGTCATTTGCGCCCACGCCGAGACCGCGCTGGACCTGGAAGACGCCCTGCGCGTGCGCTCCGGTATTCCGGCCACGGTGTTCCACGAAGGCATGAGCATCCTCGAGCGCGACCGCGCCGCGGCCTACTTCGCCGACGAAGAATTTGGCGCGCAGGTGCTGATCTGTTCGGAAATTGGCAGCGAGGGCCGCAACTTCCAGTTCGCGCATCATCTGGTGCTGTTCGATCTGCCGTCGCACCCCGACCTGCTGGAGCAGCGTGTTGGCCGCCTCGACCGGATCGGTCAGGCCCACGTCATCCAGCTGCACGTGCCCTACCTGGAAACCAGCCCGCAGGAACGCCTGTTCATGTGGTACCACGAGGCGCTGAATGCCTTCCTCAACACCTGCCCCACCGGCAATGCCCTGCAGCATCAGTTCGGCCCGCGCCTGCTGAATCAGCTGGAAGAAGGCGACGACGACGAATTCCAGCAACTCATCGAAGAGGCACGCGCTGAGCGCGAACGACTGGAAGCCGACCTGCACGCCGGCCGTGACCGTCTGTTGGAACTCAATTCCGGCGGCGGAGAACAGGGCAAGGCACTGGTTGAGGCCATCGAAGAGCAAGACGACCAGTTCGCCCTGCCGATCTACATGGAAGAGCTGTTCGACGCCTTTGGCATCGACAGCGAAGACCATTCCGAGAACGCTCTAATCCTGCGCCCGAGTGAGAAGATGCTGGATGCCAGCTTCCCGCTCGGGGACGACGAAGCCGTGACCGTCACCTATGACCGTGAGCAGGCACTTGCTCGCGAAGACATGCAGTTCCTCACCTGGGAACACCCCATGGTTCAGGGCGGCATGGACCTGGTGCTGTCCGGCTCCATGGGCAACACCGCGGTGGCGCTGATCAAGAACAAGGCGCTCAAGCCCGGCACCGTCCTGCTTGAACTGCTCTATGTCAGCGAGGTGGTGGCGCCGCGTGCCCTGCAGCTCAACCGCTTCCTGCCACCCTTGGCGCTGCGTTGCCTGCTGGATTCGAACGGCAACGACCTGGCGCCCAAGGTGGCGTTCGAGACGCTCACCGATCAGCTGGAAAGCGTCCCGCGCGCCAGTGCGAACAAGTTCGTCCAGGCTCAGCGCGACGTGCTGGCCAAGCAGATCGCTGATGCCGAAGCCAAAGTCACCCCTCGCCATACCGAGCGGGTCGCCGAAGCGCAGCGCAAATTGAAGGCCAGCCTCGACGAAGAGCTGGCGCGCCTGACGGCGCTGCAGGCAGTCAACCCGAGCGTGCGCGACAGCGAGATCGAAGCCGTACGCAAGCAGCGCGAAGAAGGTCTGGCGATGCTGGAGAAGGCCGGTCTGCGCCTGGAGGCGATCCGCGTGCTGGTCGCCGGCTGACGTTTGATCGCAGTATGAAAGGCCGGCTACGAGTGATCGCAGCCGGCCTTTTTCATTTCATCTGGTGGACCCGCCTCGCCCGAGAGA
>NZ_AGSX01000107.1 GCF_000235745.1 Stutzerimonas stutzeri SDM-LAC
CAGTGCCGCTGTTACATTATGCCGACCACGATAATAACGAATTGCAACTGACAGGCCTGAACCAACGCGGAAAGCTCACGACATGAAGTAAGTCAGCGAAGCAAACCCGAAGCGGTTTGCCTTATGCGCGGCCGTCCAGAACGCAGGTATAACCTTCCGTATCGCGGTTACTTAATTCTTTTGCACCGCAACGTCGTCCATTTTTAAGCCTGTCAGTCCCGAGCCAGAATAACAATCCGAATGGCCCGGTACGGTTTATGAAAAAAATGGAGCCCCTCCGATGTATGTACTCATGGCTGTTCTATTTGTTCTGGGTTATCTATGCATAGCCTTCGAGCATCCGCTGAAAATTGACAAGGCCGCCGCCGCGATTCTCACAGCAGTGCTGTGCTGGACAGCGTTGATACTCGGTGCGGAAACCATCGTGCCACTGTTGCCATCAGGCGCCCATAATCCGGGCGAACCGTCTGCCTTTGTGGTCGAGTCACTGCGGCATCATCTGGGCGAGATCTCGGAGATTCTGTTCTTCCTGCTCGGCGCCATGACCATCGTCGAACTCATCGATTCACACGAAGGTTTCAAGGTCATCACTGACCGTATCCAGACGCGCAAGCGCGTGCACTTGTTGTGGATCATCGGCTTCCTGACCTTCTTCCTGTCTGCCGCACTGGACAATCTGACCACCACCATCGTCATGGTCTCGCTGCTGCGTAAACTGATCCGCGGTCGCCCGGAGCGCTGGTTGTTCGTCGGCATCGTGGTGATCGCTGCCAACGCTGGCGGCGCTTGGTCGCCGATTGGCGACGTTACTACCACCATGCTCTGGATCGGCAACCAGATCACCGCCTCTGGCGTAATTGTTGGATTGTTCGTCCCGAGCCTGGTTTGCCTACTTGTCCCGCTGGTGATCCTCAGCTTTAGCATGCGCGGCGAAGTGCCACGCCCAGGCGCGCGCGCGCACCTGGCCGAAAGTAATCCGCCAGCGACCACAGCGCTCGAACGCAACCTGGTATTGGCGCTCGGTATCGGCGCGCTGGTATTCGTGCCGATCTTCAAGACCGTCACGCACCTGCCACCTTATATGGGTATCCTGTTCGGGCTCGGCGTGCTTTGGGTGGCAACCGAGTTTCTGCACCGCCACAAGGAAGACGATCACAAGCACCCGCTTTCGGTCGTTGGCGTTTTGCGCAAGGTCGACACTCCGAGTGTGCTGTTCTTCCTTGGCATTCTGTTGGCCGTTGCGGCGCTCGCTACAGCCGGCCACCTGACCCAGGTCGCCACGGCGTTGCGCGACTCCCTTGGACACATCTATCCGATCAACTACAGCATCGGCCTGCTGTCGGCGGTGGTCGATAACGTGCCTCTGGTTGCCGGCTCGATGAAGATGTATCCGCTGATCAGCCCAGAGACGCTTGATGCTGCGCCAGCCGCCGAAGTCGCCTGGCTGTCGCAGTTCGTCGTAGACGGCAATTTCTGGGAGATGCTGGCCTATTGCGCCGGTACGGGTGGCAGTACATTGATCATTGGTTCGGCCGCAGGCGTAGCAGCCATGGGCATGGAGAAAATCAGCTTCACCTGGTACGTCAAGCGCGTCAGCCTGTTGGCCTTCCTCGGCTATACGGCCGGCGCCGTGACCTATATAGGTATGCTTGCATTGCGTTGAGACGCTCTGGCTGGCCCGTTGAAGTCGCATCCTCTGCGTTCAACGGGCCCAGCCCCATCGTTCTTTGGAGTAGTGATGTCAGTCAGCAAGACCAAAAGCAGTTTCTACCGCCGCCTATACGTCGCCTGGCTGATTGACAGCGGTGCCGCCACCAGCGTGCCTGCTCTGGTAGAAGCAACCGGAATGCCGCGTCGCACGGCGCAGGACACCTTGACGGCTCTCGCCGATCTGGACATCGATTGCCGCTTCACTCAGGACGACGGCGAGCGGCATAACGCAGGCCATTACCAGATCCATGGCTGGGGCGCGATTGACCGGCAGTGGATCGAACGCAACCTGGCGCAAATCAGATCGGTTCTCGGCTATCCGTAAGCACTAGCAGCAAAGACACCGGCTCTAGCTCCGTGCTCTTGATCAGGGCAGCAGGTGGGGAGCTGTGTTAACGGCGTATACACACCCCCACCTCAACCATCAGTAGCGTAGTCCTTTGCCGGGCGTGCCGCTAAGCTGTCGGCCTCTTCGCCTGCATGGTCCGTCGTCAATGTCTCAACGCCCTACCCTGTTCCCGGTTCTGCTCGCTGGCGCCACCTTGCTGCTGGTCGTCCATGGCCTTGGACGATTCGTCTACACGCCGCTGTTACCGTGGCTAGTAGAGGACGGCTTACTGACCGTCCAACAGGGCGCGAGCATCGCCAGCTGGAACTATTTGGGTTATCTGATCGGCGCACTGCTCGCCCTGCGCTGGCATCAGGTGACGCAGATACGTCGCAGCCTGCCTTGGGCGCTGGCGCTACACGTCGTGACGACGCTGGCGCAGACCCAGGTCGAATCGGTGGAGGCGCTTTCGGTGCTGCGTCTGCTCAATGGCATCAGCAACGGTCTGGTCTTTGTCCAGGCACCCTCTTTGATTCTGGAGTGGTTGGCGCGTCATCGTCGCGTGTCGTCCAGCGGACTGGTCTATTTGGGCGTTTGCGTGGGGCTGATCCTGTCCAGCTTGATGGTTAGTCTAAGCAACGGTGTACTGCAGGGTGCCGACCGCTGGTGGCCCGCAGCCCTGCTGTCCATCCCCCTGGCCTGGTGGGGCTGGCGTCAGCTGGCCAACCTCGACATGCCTCCCGACGAACCGCCCCGGGAAACAACGCAACCGCCAAGCGGACGCCTGCTGGATCGTGCCAGCACTCCGCTATTTCTCTCGTATGCCGGTGCCGGCATGGGCTATATCCTGCCGATGACCTTTCTGCCCATGGTCGCTCGGTTGCAGGTCGAGCCAGGTGACTGGCTGGTGGAGAGCAGCTGGCTGGTGGTCGCCGTGGCCACCCTGCCTTCACCCTGGCTCTGGAACCGGCTTGGCGCTCTGCTCGGCGACACGCTGGCGCTGCGCTTCAGCTACCTCACGCAGCTGGCCGGTGTCCTGGCCGCGCTCTTGCTGCCCGGCGCGTCGGGAATCCTGCTATGCGCCGTGCTGGTCGGCGGGACCTTTCTTGGCACTGTATTGCTGACCCAGCGCCTGGCTCGCGCCCTTCATCCGCACCAGGGGCCGCGGCTTTCAGCCGCGCTGATTGCACTCTACAGCCTGACTCAGCTGGCTGGCCCCTGGCTCACTGGCATATGGCTAAGCATGGGCGGCTCTCTGCACAGCGCCTTCTGGCTCGGCGCCGGTGCACTGTTATGGGGACTGATCTGGATGTTGCTGGTGCCGCGTCGGGCCTGAAAGCTGTGGGACAATGCGGTCTTTTACCGTTACCTGCAGCCGATCATGACCGTGCCGAAATCAGCTAAAACGCCATCACGCGCCGCCGCCCCTACCGCTGGCAAGGCCACCCTGCATCCGCGCAATCGCCACACCGGGCGCTACGACTTTCCCGCGCTGATAGCGGGCAGCCCCGAGCTGGCGAAGTTCGTCATCATCAATCCGTATGGCAAGGAAAGCATCGATTTTGCCGACCCGGATGCCGTCCGCGTATTCAATCGCGCACTCCTCAAACAGTTCTACGGCCTCGCGCATTGGGATATACCGCCAGGTTACCTCTGCCCGCCGATTCCAGGGCGGGCTGATTATCTGCACGGTCTGGCCGACTTGCTGGCGGACGAAAACGCTGGTGAGATTCCGCGCGGCGCCAGCATTCATGCACTGGACATCGGCACTGGCGCCAATTGCATTTACCCATTGATCGGTCTGCGCGAATACGGCTGGCGCTTCACCGGTTCGGATATCGACGCAACGGCGCTGGCCTCGGCCCGTACCATCGTCGCCGCGAACAAGCTCGGCAAGAGCATTACACTGCGCGCGCAGCAGCACTCTCGACATGTTTTTGAAAACCTCGTGCAGGCAGACGACCGCTTTGACATTACGCTCTGCAATCCGCCCTTCCACGCCTCACAGGCCGAGGCCAGCAGTGGCAGCCAACGCAAGTGGCGCAACCTCGGCAAGCTCGACCCCAAGCGCAAACTGCCGGCACTGAATTTCGGCGGGCAGGCGGCAGAGCTCTGGTGCGAAGGTGGGGAGGCGGCATTTATCGCGCTACTGGCGGAAGAAAGCCGCGACGTGGGTCAGCAGATCTGCTGGTTCAGCACTCTGGTTTCGAAAGAGAGTAACGTGCGGCCGCTACAGGCTCGACTCAACAAGCTCGGCGCTCAACAGATGCGCGTGTGCGAAATGTCCCAGGGGCAAAAGCGCAGCCGCTTCGTGGCCTGGACCTACCTCGATAGCGAACAAGGCGCGAAGTGGCGTGCTGATCGCTGGTTGAGTCGCACGCCAGGCTGATCGTTTTCCCCGATGATCAGCCGAAGCATTCCACCTCAGACGGCAATATCCCAGCGCTGGCGGTCTTTCAGGGCCAGCGTCTGGATATACCGCGGCTCCCCGTTGATTTCTTCCAACTCCGTCATTCCGGCAAGTTCACCGACAACGCGATAGCGCTTGCCGACGCGCTTGTCCTGCAGCGGATAGAGCAGGGCAATCTGTTGGGCGAGTTCGGTAAGAGTGGACATGGTTCGGTAGCTCCAGATAACTGCATGCCGCAGCTTTTTACAGGCCTTAGGTTACGTTTCAACGACAATCTTCGATCGTCTCGCCTGTTGGAGCTACCCGTTGCGCAATTGATTCCCTAACGGGGACAAAAACTACCCGAACGATCGATCAACAAATACCTACACCCAGCTGTAACAGCGCCAGGCCGCCCTGCTGCCAGCCCCACCAGGCCGCAGCCAAAAGTAGCGACGCCAGCGCGGCGACGCCTGCCCATAACCAGCCGCGGCTCATCAGGCCATACCTGCTGCCAAGCGCACGCGCTCGACGGGTTGTTCACGAATCGGCCAGTTGAGCGCAGCAGCCATCAGGCTCAGCGCGATGGAAATCTGCCAGACCAGGTCGTAACTGCCCGTCGTGTCATAGACCCAACCACCCAGCCAGCCACCGAAGAACGAACCAATCTGGTGGAACAGAAAAACGATGCCGCCCAACATCGACAGATTGCGCACGCCGAAGAGGGTGGCGACCGTGCCGTTGGTCAAGGGCACGGTGGACAACCACAGCAGCCCCATGGCGATGCCGAACGCATAGGCGGTCCAGAGCGTCACTGGAGCAAAGAAGAACGCGCTGATCACCACTGCCCGAGCCAGATAGAGCGCAGTCAGCAATTTCGGCTTCGAATAACAACCGCCCAGCCAGCCCGCCGTGTAGGTGCCGATGATGTTGAATAGCCCAACCAGCGCCAGAACGGTCGTGCCAGCCATCGCTGGCAACTGTTTGTCGACCAGATACGCCGGCAAATGGATGCCGATGAACACCACCTGAAACCCGCATACGAAAAAGCCCAGCGCCAGCAGGCGGAAGCCGGAATGGCTGACCGCTTCACGCAGTGCCTCTATCAGCGTTTGCTGCGGACCAGCCACCGGCGCTGCTGGTCCGCTGCGCAGCATCAGCGCCAGCGGCATGATCAGCGCCACCAGCAGACCCAGCGCCAGCAAGGCCGATGACCAGCCCAACCAGCCAATCAGACCAAGCGTGCCGGGGAGCATGGCAAACTGACCGAACGAACCTGCCGCACTGGCAATACCCATCGCCATGCTGCGTTTTTCGACTGGCACCGCGCGCCCGACTGCACCCAGAATCACGGAAAACGAGGTTCCGGAAAGCCCCAGCCCGATCAGCAGACCTGCACTAAGCGACAGAGAAACCGGCGAATCCGCACCCGCCATCAGCAACAGACCGACCGTATAGAGCACACCGCCGAGCAGCACCGCACGGGCCACACCGAAACGGTCGGCCAGCGCGCCGGTGACCGGCTGCGCCAAGCCCCAGATCAGATTCTGTAGGGCGATGGCGAAGGCGAAAGTTTCACGCCCCCAGCCGAATTCGGCGCTCATCGGTGGCAGGAAAAGACCGAACCCGTGCCGGATACCCAGGGAGAGGGCGAGGATCAAGGAGCCGCCCAGCAGGATCCAGGTACTGTTGCGCCAAATCGCATTCATCGCTGACACACTTGCAAAAAACGAGGGGGATCCATCTTACCCGCAACCACCTCGTCATCCACCTCCTCCTTTTTACTCAGCGAACGGCGAGCGGCGGGGTTGCTCGGGTAAACTGCCGCCTGTCTGCCTTTCCCGACGCGAGTACCTCATGCCGATTCGCCACTGCATCGTTCACCTGATCGAAAAAAAGCCGGACGGCACGCCTGCCGTTCTCCACGCCCGCGACTCTGAACTGGGCGACTCCCAGGCCATCGAGAACCTGCTGGCCGATCTCAACGAGAGCTACAACGCCAAGCAGGGCAAGGCCTGGGGCTTCTTCCATGAGGAATCCGGCGCCTATCCCTTCAGCGGCTGGTTGAACCAGTACATGCAAGGCGATCAGGATTTCACCGCGTTCAGCCGGCAGGCGGTGGAACATTTGCAGAAGCTGATGGAAGAGTCCAACCTGTCCACCGGCGGCCACGTGCTCTTTGCGCACTATCAGCAAGGCATGACTGATTATCTGGCCATCGCCCTGCTGCATCACAGCAACGGCGTGACGGTTACCGACGCGCTGGATGTAGCAGAAGCCAGGCACCTTGACCTCGGCCAGTTGCATCTGGCGACGCGAATCAATATCTCCGAGTGGCAGAACAACAAGCAGTCCAGGCAGTACATTTCCTTCATCAAGGGGAAGAACGGCAAGAAGGTCTCGGAGTATTTCCGCGACTTCATCGGCTGCCAGGAAGGTGTCGACGGCCCCGGTGAAACGCGTACGCTGCTTAAAGCCTTCAGCGACTATGTCGAAAGCGAAGACCTACCTGACGAAAAGGCACGCGAGAAGACCAGCGCGCTGGTGGGCTATGCCAGCAGTCAGGCCAAGATCGGCGAGCCCATGTCGCTGGAGGAGCTGTCCGGCGTCATCGACGAGGAGCGCCCACGCGCCTTCTACGATCACATCCGCAACAAGGACTACGGCCTTTCGCCGGAGATCCCCGCTGACAAGCGCACCCTGAACCAGTTTCAGCGGTTCACTGGCCGGGCCGAAGGACTGTCGATCAGCTTCGAATCACACTTGCTGGGCTCGAAAGTCGAATACGACGAGGCGCGCGACATGTTGATCATCCGCAACCTGCCAACACAGCTGACCGATCAGCTCAAGCGGCGCAAAGGGTAAGCCGTGGCGCAGCGACGCTTGTAGATTCCGGAGGTTACGAAAGCACTCCGCAAAGCCCCCGCAGGGCGCACCCGCTACGAAAATCTATCCCTCGCCGGAATGAAACAGCCATCTGCCAGTCAGATGGCTGCTCAACGCTGCCGCAACTCCCGCTCTACCTGCATCGGCTAAGGACTCACAATGGATTGGCTTCACCTGATTATTTTGTCCCTGGTTCAGGGCATTACCGAATTTCTCCCGATTTCCTCCTCTGCGCACCTGATCCTTCCTTCGCAAGTGCTTGGATGGCCCGACCAGGGCCAGGCATTCGACGTCGCGGTCCACGTCGGCACCTTGCTCGCGGTATTGATCTGCTTCCGCCACGAAGTGATTGCGACCACTCGCGGCTGGCTGGCGCATGTTTTCCGTCGGCAGGCCAGCGCCGAGAGCCGTCTGGGTTGGGCAATTATCATCGGCACTCTGCCGGCAGGAATCATCGGCTTGCTGCTAGAGGACTATATCGAGCAGTACACACGTTCGATGCTGTTCATTGCGGCCACGACCATTATCTTTGGCCTGCTGCTGTGGTATGCCGACGTCAAGGGTCGGCGTGTCGCCGAAATAGACCAGCTGACCTGGAAAAGCGCGCTGATCATCGGCCTTGCCCAGGCGCTGGCGCTGATTCCTGGCACATCGCGCTCGGGTATCACCATGACCGCGGCGCTGCTACTCGGCTTTACCCGGCAGACCGCTGCACGCTTCTCCTTTCTGCTGTCGATACCGCTGATTCTCGCCGCAGGCGGGCTGAAAGCCGTAGAGCTGGCTCAGTCAGGTGAAGCTGCGCCGTGGAATGACATTTTCATCGGTGCAGCACTGTCATTCGTCGCCGCGTTCCTCTGCATCAAGCTGTTCCTCAAGGCACTCGATGCATTGGGCATGCTGCCGTTCGTGATTTATCGCTTGCTGCTGGGCGTGACGCTGCTGTTCATCGCGCTCTGACGAGTCGCGGATAAAGGCCCGCGCAACGGGTTTGCGCGGGCCTGATGCATCAACGGGCGTCGATGCGATAGCCCATCCGCGGGAAGTGCACATGCACGACGCCTGCACGCTCGTCCTCACGCCGCAGAATCAACTCTTCCACGCCAGCGAAGACCAGCTCACCCTCGACCGGATCAGTGCCATAGTCGACTGCGGATATGGTTACGGCCTGGCCTGCCTCGAAGCCATTGGGCTCGGAGAACGGCTCCTCCGGCAAATCGGCAGGCGTCGCGTCGCGTGCGACAGCGACGGCGTCTTCGCCGGCCAGCTCGGACAGCGAGCCGTGCCCCACCGCCAATACCTTTCCAAGCCAGGCCGCTACATCCGGATAGGCATCGACCAGCGGCGCCGTCACCGGTGTGCCCTTGAGGAACCAGAGACAATGGGCAACAGCAAAATCGGCTACGCAAGGCGCACCGCCAAGCAGAAACTCACCGTTACCACGCGCTAGTTGTTGTTGCAGGCGCGCCATCAGGACCGGCCATTGATTCTTCGCCTGTTCCAGCGGAACGCGACTCGCCGAGCCGCTGCTGAACAACGCGGCGCGGTCCTTGCTGAACACCTCGACGAATGCCTTGGGCACTTGGGCGAAACGCACCGCCATCGACTCGGGCTGGAACACCAGGCTCACGGCATGCAGAAACAGTACCGAATCAGCCCACTGCGCCAGCGTAGCCGCGACGAACTCCTGCCCTTCAGGAAACAGCGCAGGTGTGGCTTTTTCAGCCTCCAGACGACGCGCAATCAATGCGGTATCGCAATAGATGTCAGCGCCGATCTGCAGCACCGGCGTTCGCCGATAGCCACCCGTCAGTGCCGTCAGATCCGGTTTGGGCATCACCGGAGGGATTTGCACCGAGCGCCAGGAAAGCTGCTTGAAGCCCAGCATCAGTCGCGCTTTTTCGGCAAAGGGCGAGGTTGGATAGTGGTGCAGGATCACTTCGTGCATTGCAGGCTCCGCCAGTCGTTAGGTAGACCGGCAGCTTACCCGCGCCATCGGAGGCAGCCTACCCGTTCAGCTGATTGCCTGGACATTCACCGGATCGCTGCCGGACTGCGCACAGACCAATGCCTCTTTGGCGGATTTTTTCATTTGCTTGATGGCGCGCTCACGCCGCAGCGCATCGCCCTTGCTGCCAAGCCTCTCGACATAAACCAGCGCCACCGCTGGGCTGGAGTGAAAGAACCGCGCCCCTCGCCCACTCTGATGAGCGGCGAAGCGGCGCTGTGCATCGTCGCTTATTCCGCAATAAAGCGAACCGTTGGCGGCGCGTACCAGATAGACGAACCAGGGTTTGGTTGCAACGGTGCTCATGCAGCAAGCTCTTGAGAGGACGGCAGGATTCTCCGGGGCCACGCCGGCCAGGGCAAGGCCGCCCTTGTGAAACGAACCCGCGAGTTCGGCACATGTCATCTGAACTTCTCGCGTGAAAACGCTGTGGCAATCTTCCGACACAGTTTTCGTCGGTGTGCGACCAACAGCCGAGCCGCGAACGGCACTGCTTGCAGCGAGCGCCGCTTCGCTTAGCAAAGTCCGTCGATCCTGTCGAGATATGGTGGCGGTTCGCCTTTGCGTATACTGCGCCGATGTTTGTCCAAACTGCATTCCGCAAACGCTGCGCCTCCTGGTTGCTGGCGGCCGGACTCTTCCTGATGCTCAGCAGCTGCGCTGAACCGCCCAGCGCACTCGAGCGGATCAAGGAGGAAGGCGTACTGCGCGTGATCACCCGCAACAGCCCGTCGACTTATTTCCAGGATCGCAACGGCGAAGCCGGCTTCGAGTACGAATTGGTTAAGCGCTTCGCCAGTCATCTCGGCGTCAAATTGAAGATCGAGACGGCCGATAGCATCGAAGAGATCTTCACCCGCCTGAACCGCCCCGGCGGCCCGACCCTGGCGGCTGCCGGCCTGGTGGCCAGCGAAGGGCGCAAGGATCTGGCGCGCTTCACCCAACCCTATCTGGACGTCACGACTCAGGTTGTCTACCGCCGAGGGCAGCGCCGTCCGACCGAACCCGAAGATCTGGTTGGCAAACGTATTCTGGTGCTCAAGGGCAGCAGTCAAGCGGAGAAGCTCCAAGCTCTGCAGCGCGAACTTCCGGATCTTCGCTACGAAGAGTCGGATGCGGTGGAAGTGGTCGACCTGTTGCGCATGGTCGACGAGGGCCAGGTGGACCTGACGTTGGTCGAGTCGAATGAACTGGCGCTGAATCAGGTGTACTTCACCAATGCGCGAGCAGCATTCGATCTTGGCGAGCAAAGCAGCCTGGCCTGGATCGTTGGCAAGGGCGAGGACAACAGCGTACTCGAAGCGGCCAACCAGTTTCTCGCCCAGGCGCAGGAGAACGGAACCCTGCAGCGCCTGCGAGAACGCTATTACGGTCACGTCGACGTGCTCGGCTACGTTGGCGCCTATGCCTTTGCCAAGCACCTGCAGCAACGCCTGCCACGCTATGAAAAAGTATTTCGCGAAACGGCCAAGGAGCACGGCGTCGACTGGCGGCTGCTCGCGGCCATCGGCTATCAGGAATCCCACTGGCAACCCGAAGCCACCTCGAAAACCGGTGTGCGCGGCTTGATGATGTTGACGCTCAATACCGCCAAGGCCATGGGCGTAAACAATCGGCTCGATCCGGTACAAAGCATTCAGGGCGGCGGAAAATACATCGCCCGGGTCCATGCCAATCTGCCTGACAGCATCAAGGAGCCGGACCGCACCTGGTTCGCCCTCGCCGCCTACAATGTCGGCGGTGGGCATCTGGAAGACGCGCGCAAGCTTGCCGAAAGCGAAGGGCTAGACCCGAACAAGTGGCTGGACGTGAAGCAGATGCTGCCAAGGCTGGCGCAGAAACAGTGGTACACCAAGACGCGCTACGGCTATGCGCGCGGGGGCGAGCCGGTGCATTTCGTTGCCAACATCCGCCGCTACTACGACATCCTGACCTGGGTGACTCAGCCGCAGATGGAAGGCCAGCAACTGGTGAACAATGAAATCCATGTTCCCGGCATCAACTCCACCGATCTCGGTGAGATTCTTCCGCCGCTCTGATCCTTCCGGCCCTACCCCTCAGCCCCTTCCGATGGGTGCGAAGCTGCCCGCAGTGTGCTCGGCCAGCACCTCAGCCGCCAGTTCCACCTCCAACCCTCGCCGTCCGGCGCTGACATAGATGCTCGGCTGCGCCTGCGCCGAAACGTCGATGAAGGTGCGTAGCCGCTTCTTCTGGCCCAGCGGGCTGATACCACCCACCAGATAGCCGGTCGCACGTTGCGCTGCCATAGGATCGGCCATATCGACCTTCTTCACCTTGGCGGCCTGCGCCAGCGCCTTGAGATCAAGCGAGCCTGCAACCGGTACGACAGCGACAAGCAGTTCGTTCTTTTCGCTGCAAGCAAGCAGCGTCTTGAACACCCTCGCCGCCTCGAGGCCGAGCTTCTCCGCGGCTTCGAGGCCGTAGGACGCCGATTTCGGATCGTGTTCGTAACTGTGGATGCGGTGCTCGGACTTGGCCTTTTTCAGCAGATCGATAGCGGGCGTCATTGTGAAAGGGTTCGTCTGGGAAAAGGCCACTACATTAGCCAAAAACACAACGGCTCGCACAGCGTACGAGCCGAAGATGGTGCAGCGCGGCCGGGCCGTTATGCCGGCCCGCTCTTCCCGGCAATCGCTCAGGCCACCTGGTCCCGGTGCGTCGCACGCAGCTGACGGGCAGCCGCAACCATGTTGACCAGCGCCGCTTCGGTTTCCGCCCAGCCGCGGGTTTTCAGGCCGCAGTCCGGGTTGACCCAGAGCCGCTCGGCCGGAATTCGCTCGCGGGCTTTGTGCAGCAGCTGAACCATTTCTGCCGTGTCCGGCACCCGTGGCGAGTGGATGTCGTACACGCCGGGACCGATGTCATTGGGGTAGTCGAAGGCGCGGAATGCTTCCAGCAACTCCATTTGCGAGCGCGAGGTCTCGATGGTGATGACATCGGCGTCCATGGCCGCGATCGCCTCGATCACATCGTTGAACTCGCTGTAGCACATGTGGGTGTGAATCTGGGTTTCGTCGCGTACTCCGCTGGCGCACAGGCGGAACGCATCGACTGCCCAGTCCAGGTAGTGCCCCCACTGTGAACGGCGCAACGGCAAGCCTTCGCGAAACGCCGCTTCGTCAATCTGGACGATCTTGATGTCCGCCGCTTCCAGGTCACAGACCTCGTCACGGATCGCCAGAGCCAGTTGGCGGGCCTGCTGCTCGCGGCTCAGATCCTCGCGAGTGAAAGACCACATCAGCATGGTCACCGGGCCGGTCAGCATGCCCTTCATGACCTTGCGGGTCTGTTGCTGGGCGTAGCGAATCCATTCCACCGTCATCGCCGCCGGGCGGCTCAGATCGCCGTAGATGATCGCCGGTTTCACGCAGCGGGAACCGTAGCTCTGTACCCAACCGAAACGGGTGAAGGCGTAGCCATCCAGTTGCTCGGCGAAGTACTCGACCATGTCGTTGCGCTCGGCCTCGCCATGCACCAGCACATCCAGTCCCAATTGCTCCTGTACGGCGACCGCGTGACGAATCTCGGCATGCATCGCCTCGGTGTAGTCGGTCAGCGCCAGCTTGCCCTGTTTGAATGCCTGACGCGCCAGGCGGATCGCCGGAGTTTGCGGGAATGAGCCAATGGTGGTCGTGGGGAATGTCGGCAGATTCAGCCGCGCGCGCTGCTTCTCGATGCGGCTTTCAAAGCCAGACTGCCGTTGGCTGTGTCTGGGCTTGATCGCGGCCAACCGCGCTTGTACCTCCGGTTTGTGGATCCGACTGGACAGTGCGCGGCTCGCCTGCACCTCACGGCTTTTCTGCAGTTCGGACTGCACCCGGGCGTCATCAGGCTGATCGACGGCACGCGCCAGCACCGCGACCTCGGCGCATTTCTGCACGGCAAATGCCAGCCAGCTTTTCAGTTCGGCGTCCAGTTGGTCTTCGCGCGCAAGATCCACCGGCGCGTGCAGCAACGAGCAGGACGGCGCGACCCAGAGCCGCTCACCCAACCGCTCGGCAGCGTGGCGGAGCACGTTCAAGGCTTTGTCTAGGTCGCAACGCCATACGTTTCGCCCGTTGACCAGACCGAGAGAGAGGATTTTGTAGGCGGGCAGCCGATCCAGGATGACCGGGTACTGGTCCGGCGCCCGCACCAGATCGATATGCAGACCATCGACCGGCAACGCTGCGGCCAAGCCAAGGTTGTCTTCCAGCCCACCAAAATAGGTCGCGACCAGCTTCTTCAAGGGTGCGCGCTGCAACAGGTTGTACGCTCGTTCGAAGGCGTTCTTCCAGTCTTGAGGCAAATCGAGCACGAGGATCGGCTCGTCGATCTGCACCCACTCGACGCCCTGCGCGGCGGG
>NZ_AGSX01000106.1 GCF_000235745.1 Stutzerimonas stutzeri SDM-LAC
CAGACACCTGCCAGCGCGCAGATAGCCGCTGGTACCGCCACCGCCAGTAGCGGCGAGAAGCCGAACACCTGGCTCGCCGGCCCCAGCAGGTCCTGCAAAATGCGGAATACGAAACCAACTATGACGCCGGTGAAGATACGCTGACCGAGCGTCACAGAGCGCAGCGGGCCAAAGATGAACGAGATTGCCAGCAATACCAGCGCCACCGTTACGGCCGGCTGCAACACCTTGCTCCAGAACGCCAACCAGTAGCGACCATTGTTTAACCCTTGCTCGCCCAGATAATGGATGTAGCGCCATAACCCGGTGATCGACAACGCATCCGGCTCCATCACTACCGTACTGACCAGCTGTGGCGTCAGTTGCACATCCCAGCGCTCCTCGGCGACCTTGGTCACCTCAGTGTGGTCGCCTCGAAAATGCGTGGTAGCAACATCGCTGAGCAACCATTGATCGTCCTCATAACGTGCACGGCGCGCAAAACTTGCCGATAGCAACTGCCGTTGTTCGTCAAATCGGTAGCGGGTGACGCCGAGCAGCAAACCGCTGGGTTGCACCGCATTGATATGCACAAACTCGTCACCCTGACGATGCCAGAGCCCACGCTTGCTGCTCTGGGCTTCACCGGCGCCCTGAGCCGAAGATCGGTTGGCCTGAGCAATGTTTTCGCTCCAGGGCGATACATATTCACCAATCAGTACACCGATCAGAAGCAGCAACAGCATCGGCTTCATCACGGCCAGCACGATTCGCCCGAGAGACACGCCGGCAGCGCGCATGATGGTCAGCTCGCTACTGCTCGCCAGTGTGCCAAGCCCTATAAGGCAGCCGATCAGGGCCGCCATCGGCAACATCTCGTAGATTCGCGAAGGCGTGGTCAGCAACACATAAACGGCAGCGTTCAAGGTGCCGTAGCTGCCTTTCACATCACCCAGCTCGTCGATAAAGGCGAACAACAAGGCCAGCCCGACAATGATGCCCAGCACCGTCAGAATCGCCAGCAGCACGTGACTGCCGATGTAGCGATCGAGCTTACGCATGAGCGGCCCTCGACAGGCTGCGACGCTTGCTGATGGCAAGCCTTAACGGTTCCCAGTAAAGCATCAGCATCCCTATCGCAAAGAAGATTCCGTGTACCCACCAGAGCCCCAACATCGGCGGTATCCGCCCCTTGTCCAGGGAGCCGCGTGCTGCGATGAGCAACGCAAGGTAAGCCATATACAAAAGGATTGCGGGCAGCAGTTTCAGGAAGCGCCCCTGGCGTGGATTGACCTTCGACAACGGGACCGCGAGCAGTGTGACGACGAACACCAGCAGCGGCAAAGACAGCCGCCACTGCAGTTCGGACTGCAAACGAATATTGTCACTCCCAAGCAGATCAAGCGTCGGCATTGCCTCTCGTTCGCTCAGTTCGACGCTAACTTCCGGCCGGGGCAGCAGCACGCCATAGGTGTCGTACTGGATCGCCCGATAATTAGCCTGCCCCGGGTTACCGTCATAGCGATAGCCGTTCTCGAGGATCAGGTAGCGACTTCCGTCAGGCTGGATTTCCTGGCGTCCGCTTTCAGCCACCAGCACGGAGAGCCCGCGCTTTTCACCGGTCGCGCTGGATAGATTGGTCTCGGAGATGAACACGCCGGCCAGCTCGGTGCGATCGTCAGTCAGCTCGCGGGTATAGGTCACCCGAGTTCCGTCGCGTAGGGTCTGGAAACGCCCTGGCACCAGCGTATCGAACTCAGTCAAAGAATCCTGCTCATTGAGAATACGATCAACCTCGGCAACGCCCTGCGGAGCCAAGCCGAGGCTCAGCCAGCCAACCAGCGCGGCAACCAACGCGGCCGGCGCCAGGCTATAGGCGAGCAGTCGACGCTGACTCATGCCGGTGGCCGAGAGAACGGTCATCTCGCTATCGAGGTAAAGCCGCCCATAGGCCAGCAGGATGCCCAGGAACAAACCTAGCGGCAGAATCAGCTGCAGGAACCCCGGCAGACGGAACCCCATGATCATCAGCAGCACGGCCGGATCGAGCAGCCCCTGTGCGGCTTGCGCCAGGTATTTGATAAAACGGCCGCTCATGATGATCACCAGCAGCACGGCACTTACCGCACTCAGGGTGACCAGCAGCTCGCGGGACAGGTAACGAAAGACGATCAAACCGGACACTCCAGGGTTGTCAGGCTCCGGCGGCTACGCTCAAACTAGCCGCCAAGCAGCCGGCCCGCCCGTAACAGGACGTTGGATTCACTCAGCATTTCCCAACGCCCCGGTAGACGAACCACCGGAAAACAAGCCCGGCATTATCCTGCAAACCCGACTCTTTGTCTTGGGGACTCGACGCCATGGAATTTGTTGTAAAGAACACCAAAGCAGCTGCGGCAAAAACTGCCACCCTGGTTCTGCCCGTTGGCGAAGAGGGCCTGCTCGGCGCCACAGCCCAGTCTGTGGACCAGGCCAGTGGCGGTGCCATCAGCGCAGTTCTCAAGCGCGGCGACTTGAACGGCAAGGCCGGGCAGACCTTGTTGCTGCATAGCCTGCCAAATCTCAAGGCCGATCGCGTCCTGCTGGTTGGCACGGGCAAGGATGACGAGCGCGACGGGCGTCAATGGCGCAAGATCGCCGGCGCCGCTCTCGGCGCACTCAAAGGCCTTGCCGGCGGTGATGCGACCTTTGCCCTGCAGGATGTGCAGGTCAAGGACCGAGACAGCTATGCGCGCGCCCGCATGCTGGTCGAGGTACTGGCCGATGGTCAGTACGTGTTTGACCAGTTCAAGAGCAAGAAGAACGACGAACCGAAGCTCGGCAAGATAACCCTTCTGACTGACAAGGCCGATCAGGCGCGTGTCGAGCAGGCCGCTCGCCACGCCGCGGCGATTGCCGCCGGCATGAGTTTCGCCCGCGACCTTGGGAACCTGCCGCCGAACATCTGCCACCCAAGCTATGTGGCCGAGCAGGCCAAGCAGCTTGGCAAGACCTTCAAAGGCCTGAAAGTCGAGGTTCTGGACGAAAAGAAGCTGCGTGAACTCGGTGCCGGCTCCTTCCTGGCTGTATCCCAGGGCAGCGATCAGCCCGGCTGTATCGTCGTCATGCAGTACAACGGCGGAAAAAAGGGCGAACAGCCCTACGCGTTGGTCGGCAAAGGCATCACCTTCGACACCGGCGGCATCAGCCTCAAGCCCGGCCAGGGCATGGACGAAATGAAGTACGACATGTGCGGCGCCGCCAGCGTGCTGGGCACCTTCCGGGCCGCATTGGAACTTGAGCTCCCGATCAACCTCGTCGGCCTTCTCGCTTGCGCGGAAAACATGCCCAGCGGCAACGCCACCCGCCCCGGTGACATTGTCACTACCATGAGCGGCCAGACCGTCGAGATACTCAACACCGACGCCGAAGGACGCCTGGTGCTTTGCGACACACTGACCTACGTCGAACGCTTCAAACCGCGGGCCGTGATTGATATTGCCACCTTGACCGGCGCATGCATCGTGGCGCTGGGCAGCAACACCTCGGGCTTGCTCGGAAATAACGATGAGTTGCTGCAGCAGGTACTGGGCGCCGGCCAGAAAGCCAGCGACCGCGCCTGGCAACTGCCGCTGTTCGATGAATATCAGGAACAGCTGGACAGCCCCTTCGCTGACATCGCCAACATTGGTGGCCCCAAGGCCGGCACCATTACCGCTGCCTGCTTCCTTTCGCGCTTTACCAAGGCCTATCCCTGGGCGCACCTGGACGTCGCTGGGACCGCCTGGATCAGTGGCGGCAAGGAAAAAGGCGCAACGGGACGCCCAGTCCCCCTGCTGACCCAGTATCTGCTGGACCGAGCCGAGCAGGCATGAGCCAAACGAGCGGAAGCTGGGCATGACGCGAATCGAGTTTTACGTATTGCCTGACAGCGAACCAGCAGGCCGTGCAAGAGCGGCCTGCCAACTGGCGAGCAAGGGCTGGCAGCACGGCCTGTCGGTATTCATTCGCTGCCAGGATAACCAGCAGTGCAATGAACTGGACGAGCTGCTCTGGAGCTTTCGCGCCGAGCGCTTCATCCCGCATGAGCTTCATGACGACTATCCTCAAGCGCCCGTCGTGATCGGCACCGAGCAGCCACCCGCCGCCACGCAGGGTTTGTTGATCAATCTGTCACCCACCCTGTCGCCGCACACTGACCGGTTCAGCCGGGTGATCGAAATCGTCAATCAGCAGCCTGAGCTGCTGACCGTCTGCCGGGACAATTTTCGCCTCTACCGGCAGCGTGGCTATGATCCCAAGAGAGTCGAGCTGTAATGAGTGCTGGCCGCAAGCGAAGGAGCCGCCGAGCCCGCCGTTGATCGGCATCGATAGTTTGTGGGCCAATGCCCGATCAGGATCACCCTTAATACGCCTGGACGCTCAATTCCGGATGCCCCGTACATGACGCAATCGCGCCCCCCCAAAGCCCACCTTCTCGATGACCTGGAATCCATTCGCGCGCTGTTGGGCGACCAGGAGCCGCCCCTGCTGGGCGAGACGCTGGACTCCGATAGCATTCCCATGCTTTCGGATATCGTCGAATACCCGCCGGAACCGGCAGCCGAACCTGAGATCGAGCCACGCGAGCCGGCCGTGCGTACAGCCTTTCGAACGCTCGCCGAACGCCATCTCGACCACGAGCTGCGCAATGCCGCGCAACTGATCCTGCAGGAGGTCATCGATGACTTCGTGCCGCAGATCGAAGCCGAACTACGGGTTCGCCTGGAAACCCGCGCCGAGCAGCTGATCAAGTCGCATCGCGCCTGATTCTCTGGCAACGGCGCCGGAACAGGCATTCACGCGCAGCTCAACTGTGCCTACGGGACAAAAGCGGCATCGCAACCCTGCCGATCGTCTACTTTGCCTTTATACTTGCCCGCTTTTCCGATCAGCCGTTCTAAGGGTCCCGCCGCATGGATAAGACCTACCAGCCGCATGCCATCGAAACTTCCTGGTACCAGACCTGGGAATCGAACAATTACTTCGCCCCCCAGGGTTCAGGCGAGTCCTACACCATCATGATCCCGCCGCCGAACGTTACCGGCAGCCTGCACATGGGTCATGGCTTCAACAACGCGATCATGGATGCGCTGATTCGTTTCCGTCGCATGCAGGGCCGCAACACGCTGTGGCAACCGGGCACCGATCACGCCGGCATCGCTACGCAAATGGTGGTCGAGCGCCAACTCGGCGCCCAGGGCGTCAGCCGTCACGATCTGGGCCGCGAGAAGTTTCTCGAGAAGGTCTGGGAATGGAAGGAGGAATCCGGCGGCAACATCACGCGTCAGATCCGCCGCCTGGGCTCTTCGGTGGACTGGTCACGCGAGCGCTTCACCATGGATGCCGGCCTTTCCAACGCCGTGAAGGAAGCCTTTGTTCGGCTGCATGAAGATGGCCTGATCTACCGCGGTAAGCGCCTGGTCAACTGGGACACCAAGCTGCACACCGCAATTTCCGATCTCGAAGTCGAGAACCACGACGAGAAAGGTCACCTCTGGCACCTGCGCTACCCGCTGGCCGATGGCTGCAAGACGGCCGATGGCAAGGACTACCTGATCGTTGCCACCACCCGTCCGGAAACCATGCTGGGCGACGCCGCCGTTGCGGTTCACCCCGAGGACGAGCGTTACAAGAACCTCATCGGCCGCCACATCATGCTGCCGCTGGTGAACCGCCTGATTCCGATCGTGGCTGATGACTACGTCGACCTCGAGTTCGGCACCGGCTGCGTGAAGATTACCCCGGCGCACGACTTCAACGACTACGAAGTCGGCAAGCGCCATCACCTGCCGCTGATTAACATCTTCGACCAGAACGCCTGCATTCTGGCGCGCGCCCAGGTGTTCAACATCGACGGCTCGCTGAACGATAAGGTCGACGGCAGCCTGCCAGACGGCTATGCGCACATGGACCGCTTCGATGCGCGCAAGGCCATCGTTGCCGAATTCGACGCCATGAGCCTGCTCGAGAAGATCGACGACCATGCGCTGAAGGTGCCGCGGGGCGACCGCTCCGGCACCATCATCGAGCCCTGGCTGACTGATCAGTGGTATGTCTCGACCAAGCCACTGGCGGACAAGGCGATCAAGGCTGTGGAAAGCGGCGAGATCCAGTTCGTGCCCAAGCAATACGAGAACATGTACTTCAGCTGGATGCGCGACATTCAGGACTGGTGCATCAGCCGTCAGCTCTGGTGGGGTCACCGCATTCCGGCGTGGTACGACGAAGCGGGCAACGTCTACGTCGGCCGTGACGAAGTCGAGGTCCGCCGTAAGTACAACCTGCGCAACGACGTCGAACTGCGTCAGGACGAAGACGTACTGGACACCTGGTTCAGCTCCGGCCTGTGGACGTTCTCCACGCTCGGCTGGCCCGAGCAGACCGATTTCCTCAAGACGTTCCATCCAACCGATGTGTTGGTCACCGGCTTCGACATCATCTTCTTCTGGGTCGCCCGCATGATCATGCTGTCGACTCATCTGACCGGGCAGATTCCGTTCAAGACCGTCTATGTGCACGGTCTGGTCCGCGATGGCCAAGGCCAGAAAATGTCCAAGTCCAAGGGCAACGTGCTGGACCCGCTGGACATCGTCGACGGGATCGAGCTGGATGCGCTGCTGCAAAAGCGCACCAGCGGCATGATGCAGCCCAAGCTGGCCGAGAAGATCGCCAAGCAGACCCGCGCAGAATTCCCCGAAGGCATCGCCAGCTATGGCACCGATGCCCTGCGCTTTACCTTCTGCTCGCTGGCCTCCACCGGTCGTGATGTCAAGTTCGACATGGGTCGCGTCGAGGGTTATCGCAACTTCTGCAACAAGATCTGGAACGCTGCCAACTTCGTCTTCGAAAACACCGAAGGCAAAGACACCGCGGTCAATGGCGAAGCGGCTGAGCTGTCTTCGGTGGATCGCTGGATCATCTCCTCGCTGCAACGCACCGAAGCAGAAGTGACCCGCCAGCTTGAGGCCTTCCGCTTCGACCTGGCCGCGCAGGCGCTCTACGAATTCATCTGGGACGAGTATTGCGCCTGGTATCTCGAACTGGTCAAACCGGTACTTTGGGACGAGAGCGCCAGCCTCGAACGCCAGCGCGGCACCCGCCGCACGCTGGTTCGGGTACTGGAAACCGCACTGCGCCTGGCGCATCCCTTCATGCCGTTCATCACCGAAGAGATCTGGCAACGCGTCGCACCGCTGGCGGGCAAATCCGGCCCGACCCTGATGCTGCAGCCCTGGCCGGAATTCAATCCGGAGCGCATCGACGAGGCAGCCGAAGGCGACATCGTGTGGGTCAAGGCGTTCATGCTCGGCATTCGCCAGATTCGCGCCGAGATGAACATCTCCATGGCCAAGCGCATCGACGTCGTGCTGGGTGACGCCAGTGAATCCGATCAGCGTCGCCTCGTAGATAACGAACCGCTGCTGAAAAAATTGGCCAAGCTGGACAGCGTTCGCATCCTCACTCAAGGCGAAGAACCGCCGATGTCCGCTACCGCTCTGGTGGGCGATATGCAGGTGCTGGTGCCCATGGCAGGCCTGATCGACAAGGACGCCGAACTTGCCCGCCTGGATAAGGAAATCGGCCGGCTCGATGGCGAAGTAAAGCGTGTGGGCGGCAAGCTCGGCAACGCCGGCTTCGTCGACAAGGCGCCGGCTGAAGTCATCGACAAGGAGCGCGCCAAACTGACCGAGGCCGAGCAGGCTAAAGCGCGACTGGTGGAACAGCGCGAGCGCATCGCCAGTCTGTAACGAAGCAAAAAGG
>NZ_AGSX01000105.1 GCF_000235745.1 Stutzerimonas stutzeri SDM-LAC
AATGGTCAGCGCGACAAGCTTGCCGTCGTTACCGTAGGCGTACAGCCAATCTCCTTCGACCACCGGGCGGGCACGCACCCCGGCGCTGTCGATACGGGTCCGAGCAACGAAACGCCCATCGACCTGGCTCAGGAAGTGCAGATAGCCCTCCTTGTCACCCACCACGACATAGCTGGAAAAAACCGCCGGCGCGGAAAGCTGCCGACGCAGCAGCGAATCATTACTCCACAGCACGGTTGTCGACCGCTCATCGATGCCGAGAACCGTACCGTCGGCCTGGCTCACGTAGACGCTGCCATACCCCTTCGCCAGACCGGTCGCCGTCGATGCATCACGCTGCCAGAGAATTCGACCACTCTCCAGATCCAACGCGGCTGCGCGACCCTGGAAAGACGCGACATACAGGGTCCCGCCTGAAAGCAGCAAGCCGCCGTCGATATCGACGACGCGCTCGAGCTCGGAACGACCTTGCGGCACGGCGATCCGCTGCTCCCAGATCGGCAAACCGCGGCGGGTGTCCAACGCTACGACCTTGCCGCTGGACAGGCCGGCAATCGCCAGCTCGTTGGTCAGCAACGGTGCGCCGGTACCGCGCAGGGTCAGGACGGCTGGCGAGCTTTCGTAGCTCCAACGCTGTTCGCCGGTGTCGATTTCAAGCGCGATGACGCGGTCATCCTGAGTCTGAACAACAACCACGTCACCATTCACTGCAGGCGCGGCAAGCACCTCGCTGCTGACCTGGCTGCGCCAGCGCTCTTCCCCGGTCGAAACATCCAGTGCCAGCACTTCACCACGCAGGGTGCCGACCAGAACCAGGCCATAGCCCGCCCCAACCGCACCCGAAATCGGCACTTCCAGGTCGTTCTTCCAGTTGACCTTGCCGGTCGAACGATCCATTGCAACAACCAACCCTTCGACATCGGCGGCAAATATCTCGTTACCGTAGACGACGGGGGCCAGCAGATTGTAGGTCTCGCCCTGGCCTTCGCCGATGGAACGGCTCCATTGCTCTTTCAGCTGAATTTCAGCATCAAACTTGACCAGCTCGGCGGGTTCGGGTTCTTTCTTGTCATTACTGCTGCAACCCGCCGCAAGAACGGCCAGGGTCAGCAATGCTGCAGTTTTCCAACGCATCAATTTACGCCTCTCCACGAGCCAGATCGTCAAGTTTCAGCTGTAGGCCGCCAATTGCGGCATCCTGAGACAGCAGTTCTTTTGCCTTGGAATAGGCGGCGTGGGCTTCTTCAGGACGTTCCAGCTGCACCAGCAGATCGCCCCGTAATTCCTCACGACTAGCGGCAAATGCATCGACAGCCTCGCCTTGCAGCAGCGCTAGTCCTTCTTCTGCCTTGTCCTGCGCCGCCAGAATACGGGCCAAACGCTGACGAGCCAGCTCTTCCAGGGTCTTGTCAGCAGGCTTGTCCAGCACGGCCTGCAGCTCGGTGGCAGCTTCGTCGAGACGGCCAGACTCGACCGCGACCTTGGCGACGAAGAGGCTGCCGTACTGAGCGTAATGAGAACCGGCAAACTCCTTCTGCAGCAGATTGCCCAGGCGCGAGACCTCGGCGGTATCGGCTCCCCCCTCTTCCAGGGCGGCATTCAGCAATTGCTGATAGACCGTCGAGGCGTTCTGCGCCTGATTGAGCTGATGCTTCTGCCAGTACTGCCAGCCGAACACCAGCGCCAGAGCAAGCGCGCCCCCCAACAGCAATGGCTTGCCGTTCTGCAGCCACCATTCCTTGATTTGCGCCAGCTGTTCTTCTTCGGTACCCGAGGTCACACTGTCACTCCTTAAATTCGCTGAAATCAGACCTGTCCGCTCACGCCAGACAGGCAGCCAGACGCTCGGGTAGAGCATCCCAGGCAATGCTTTGCTGTTCGCTGTCGTCGCGCAGCGGCTTGCAACCTACCACGCGTCCGGCCAGTTCGTCGTCACCCAGAATCAGCGCGAAACGGGCACCACTCTTGTCAGCCTTCTTGAACTGGCTCTTGAAGCTGCCGCCGCCCGCGTTGACCAGCAGGCGCAGGCCGGGTAAAGCGTCTCGCAACCGCTCCGCCAGGCCCAGCGCCGCAAGCTCGGCCGCCTCGCCAAAAGCACAGATGAATGCATGCGCCGGCTGGTTAAGTTCGCTTGGCACCAATTCGAGCGTTTCGAGTAGCAACACCAGACGTTCGATACCCATGGCGAAGCCAACGCCCGGCGTCGGCTTGCCGCCAAACTGACTGACCAGCCCGTCATACCGACCACCCGCGCAAACAGTACCTTGCGAGCCCAGTTTGTCGGTCACCCACTCGAACACGGTACGACCGTAGTAATCGAGGCCACGGACCAGCTTGGGATTGATCTGATAGTCGATTCCCGCCGCTTCGAGCCGAGCCTTGAGGCCGTCGAAATGGGCGCGCGATTCGTCGTCCAGGTAGTCATGCAAGCTCGGCGCATCGGCCAGCAACACCTGGGTCTGGGCATTCTTGCTATCGAGAATACGCAGCGGATTAGTGGTCAGGCGGCGCTGACTGTCTTCGTCGAGCTGATCGAAATGCTGCTGAAGATAGGCCACCAACGCATTGCGATAGGTCGCGCGCGCTTCGCTGGAGCCCAGACTGTTCAGCTGCAGGGTGACCGCATCGGACATGCCGAGCTGCTTCCACAGCCGGGCCGTCAGCACGATCAGCTCGGCATCGACATCCGGCCCCGGCTGATTGAAAACTTCCACCCCAATCTGATGGAACTGGCGATAGCGACCCTTCTGCGGCTTCTCGTAACGAAACATGGGGCCGGCATACCAGAGCTTCTGCACCTGGCCGCCGCCGGTCATGCCATGTTCGAGCACTGCGCGTACGCAACCGGCAGTACCCTCGGGGCGCAGCGTCAGAGATTCCTCGTTACGATCAAGAAAAGTGTACATCTCCTTGTCGACCACATCGGTCCCCTCGCCGATGCCGCGGGCGAACAGATCGGTAAACTCGAGGATCGGCAGACGAATTTCGTTGTAACCGTAGCTATCGAGCAGCTGTGCGAAGGTCGTTTCGAGGTAGCGCCAGACCGGAGTCTGGGCCGGCAAAATATCGTTCATGCCACGAATGGCTTGTAGGGACTTGCTCAATTCGGTTCCTTATTTCAGCTGCGCAGGATCAGCGCAGCGTCAGTCTCGGCCTTCTCGGTGGCCTTGCGACGAATCAGCTGTTCCAGTTCATCGACCAGATTCTCATTGTTCAGCTTCTGTGCCGGCTTGCCGTCGATATAGATGAGATTGTTAGGCGTGCCACCCGTCAGACCAATGTGTGCTTCCTTGGCTTCGCCGGGCCCGTTGACGACGCAGCCGATCACCGCGACATCCATAGGCACAAGCAGATCATCAAGCCGACCCTCGAGCTCGTTCATGGTCTTCACCACATCGAAGTTCTGTCGCGAGCAACTTGGACAGGCGATGAAGTTGATTCCGCGCGAACGCAGACGCAGCGACTTGAGAATGTCGAAACCGACCTTGATTTCTTCCACCGGATCAGCTGCCAGCGAGATCCGGATGGTGTCGCCGATGCCTTCGGCGAGCAGCATGCCCAACCCGACGGCAGATTTGACCGTACCCGAACGCAAGCCACCGGCTTCGGTAATGCCCAGATGCAACGGCTGCTCGATCTTGTCGGCCAGGAGACGATAGGCCGCTACGGCCATGAACACGTCCGAGGCTTTAACGCTCACCTTGAAATCAGGGAAGTTCAGTCGGTCAAGATGCTCGACATGGCGCAACGCCGACTCAACCAGCGCCTCGGGCGTCGGCTCGCCGTACTTTTTCTGCAGATCTTTTTCCAACGAACCGGCATTGACACCAATGCGGATCGGGATGCCACGGTCGCGTGCCGCTTCGACCACGGCACGGACCCTGTCTTCGCGGCCGATATTGCCGGGGTTGATGCGCAGACAGTCAACGCCAAGCTCAGCGACACGTAGCGCGATCTGATAGTCAAAATGAATGTCCGCCACCAATGGCAAACCGACGCGCTGCTTGATCTTGCCGAACGCCTCAGCGGCTTCCATCGAAGGCACCGACACACGAACGATGTCTGCGCCGGCATTCTGCAGCCGCTCGATCTGTGCAACCGTGGCATCGACGTCACAGGTTTCGGTGTTGGTCATGCTCTGTACGGCGATAGGCGCATCGCCGCCGACCGGTACCTTGCCTACCCAGATTTTTCGGGTAAGGCGACGCTTGATAGGAGACTCACTGTGCATGTTTACTGTCCGAGCTTGAGACGCGCAGTTTCGCCGCGCGTTTTGCCAGAAAGACTGACGGCTTCACCGTTGAAGCTGACCTGCACGCCGGACGCAAATCCCAGATGCAGGTCCAGTGGTGTTTCGCCGACCAGGGTGCGGCTGCTGCCCGCTTTAGCCAACCCGCTGTAGAGCACTTCGCCATTCGCATCGGTAACGCGCGTCCAGCAGTCCGCGGTGTAATCCAGCGTCAACCGCCCTTCCCCCGGTGCGACGGTCTCCGCTTCAGCCACCTCGGGCACGTCAGCCACTGGCGCAGGCGAGGCGTCGGCGTCCACTGCCACCGGTGCCGCACTGGACGTTGCAGTCTCATCCTGTGGATTTGGCATTTCGGCTGCCGTTTCGACTGCTGGCTGCTCATCTGCCGGCACCATTTCGGCGCCGGGAGTCTGGACCTCGTCGTTGGTTCCCGCTGGCATCGAGTTGATCGGTGCCTCGATCGAAAGCTCGGCAGGTTCTTCGGTACGGTCGAGCAAATGGATCTCGGTAGTGCCATCTGCAGCTTCGACCTCGATTCGCTCAAGCGCTGAAACCGGCGGACCTGCCTCGGTACGCGCTGAGCGATCTTGCCACCACAAGAACGCACCGACCCCGATCACAAGCGTCAGGATGAAGGTAAAGAAACGCACCATGCTACGCGACAGGCGCACAGGTTGATCAATGTGGCCAAGACTGTTGACGCTGCTGCCGGTAGCATCCGTACCGGTATGTTGGTCGAATTGCTGTACCAGGCGATTCTGGTCCAGACCCAGCAGCTTGGCGTAGGCACGAACGTAGCCGCGGGCAAACGTATGCCCCGGCAGCTGACTGAAGTCACCCGCCTCGATCTGCGTGAGTGATCGCTCCGAAAGGTTGAGCTGCCTGGCCACCGAAGAGAGGGACCAATTTTTACCCTCACGCGCAGCGCGCAACGTTTCGCCAGGGTTGGCCAGAGCCGTCGGGGCAGCGGCTTCAGTATGGGGCGCTATCATCGTTGCTCCGAAACAAACTGTTGATATTCAGACGTCCCCGGATACAGGCGTTTGAGCTGTAAACCCAGGCTCGCTGCCTGATCACGGTCCTGATGGATGTTCGCCAAACGAATACCCAGCAACAGACTGCGAGCATTTTGCTCGGAAAGGCTGCTGAAGCCGTCGTAGTAGCGTTTCGCCGGAACGTACTGCTTGTCTTCATACGCCATCACTGCCAATTCGAGCAGGGCTCGCGGCTGCCGGCTGTCGAGGCGCAAAGCGCGAGTGAAATAGGTTTCGGCCTGCTCTCGCTGGCCTAGCATCAATGCGGTCATGCCCATGTTCTGAAAGACGTGGGAGCGCCCGGAATAGAGATTGTCTTCGGCTGCCTTTGCGAAACGTTCCATCGCTTCCGGATAGCGCTTCTGCTCGAAGAGAAAGCTGCCGTAGTTGTTGAGAATACGGGCGTCGTTGCGGCTAGACAGAGCCTTGCGGTAATGCTCGTCTGCTAGCTGGGTTTCCATCTCGTTCTGAAATACCAGCGCCAATGCCGCATGGGCATCCGCGCTATTGGGATCCAACTCGAGCGCTTTGCGTAGCGGCGATTTGGCACGCGAGGCCTCGCCTTGCTGCAGATAGCCGATGCCAAGCTGGATATAGGCGTCTCGCGCTTCGTCCCGACCTTCCGAGGTACGCATCGGGTTGCCCGATCCGGAGGACACACAACCAGCCATAAGGCCAGCGAGCAGAAACAGCAGCGCAACGCGCAATATCATCAGCAACATCCCTCAGGAACGGTTCGTAGCAATGGACGCCGTACCTGGCTCGGACTGCAGCTCTCGCACTGCGATGTAACGCTCGCTGCGGCGTGTGCGATCCATTACCTGCCCGACCAGCTGGCCGCAGGCGGCATCGATATCCTCACCACGGGTGGTACGTACCGTTACATTGTGCCCGGCTTTATGCAGGATGTCCTGAAAACGACGGATCGCATTGTTGCTCGGCCGCTCATATCCGGAATGAGGGAACGGATTGAAGGGAATCAGATTGATCTTGCAGGGAATCTTCGCCAATAGCGTGATCATCTGCTCGGCGTGTTCGGGCTGGTCATTAACGCCCTGCAGAAGCGTGTATTCAATCGTAAGAACGCGTTTCTCGCCCAAGTTGGAGATATAGCGCTGGCAGGCCGCCAGCAGCATATCCAGCGGATACTTCTTGTTGATTGGCACCAACTGATCACGCAGCGCATCGTTCGGCGCATGCAGCGACAACGCCAGGGATACGTCGATGACCTTGGACAGCTCCTCGATCATCGGCACTACGCCGGATGTCGACAGCGTTACCTTGCGCTTGGAAATACCATAGCCCAGGTCGTCCATCATGATCTGCATGGCAGCGACGACGTTATCGAAGTTGAGCAAGGGCTCGCCCATACCCATCATCACGACGTTGGTGATGGCGCGATCGACCTTGGCCGGGATAGTGCCGAACGATTTATTGGCAATCCACACCTGTCCGATCACTTCGGCGGCGGTGAGGTTGCTGTTGAAACCTTGTTTGCCGGTCGAGCAGAAACTGCAATCCAGTGCGCAGCCGGCCTGAGAAGAAACACAGAGCGTGCCGCGTCCGCCTTGAGGAATGTAGACGGTCTCCACACAGCTACCCGAAGCCACGCGCACGACCCACTTACGGGTGCCGTCAGTGGAGATGTCTTCGCTGACAATTTCGGGGCCGCGGATCTCGGCAGAGGCCTTGAGCTTTTCGCGCAAGGCCTTGCCGATATTGCTCATGGCATCGAAGTCATCGACGCCAAAGTGGTGAATCCATTTCATGACCTGACCGGCACGAAAGCGCTTCTCCCCTATTGAATCGAAGAAGCTTTCCAGCTGGGGCTGGGTCAGCCCCAGCAGATTCACTTTACCGGTCGTAACAGTCATCTGAATTCACCTTCGCCTGATCAGCGAATGCGGGCACACACTTCGGTGGCGGAGAAGAAGTAGGCAATCTCGCGAGCCGCGGACGCTTCGGAATCGGAACCGTGAACGGCGTTCTCGTCGATGGACACGGCAAAATCGGCGCGGATGGTGCCGGCAGCAGCTTCTTTCGGGTTGGTAGCGCCCATCAGCTCACGGTTCTTGGCGATGGCGTCTTCGCCTTCCAAAACCTGAACGATGACCGGACCGGAAACCATGAACGCAACCAGATCCTTGAAAAAACCGCGCTCGCTGTGCTCAGCGTAGAACCCACCCGCTTCGCGCTCGGATAGCTGGACCATTTTCGACGCAACGACGCGCAGCCCGGCCTTCTCGAAACGGGAAGTGATCTCGCCGATAACATTCTTGGCGACGGCGTCAGGCTTGATGATGGAGAAAGTGCGTTGCAGGGCCATTTGAAACTCCAGAAATCGATAGGTTAAAACAAACGAGTAAACCCGCGAATTATACGCGGGTCACGAATGAAAATATAAGAGTAGCTGTGATCTGCTGATGGCTGGAAAGGCCGTGCGCTCGCTTCTGACTTGAAGAGCGCGGCGCCAGACTGCCTATCGGTCTAGGCTTCTTCTATCCAGGCAGCCTGTATGGCTTCGAGCACCTTTTCGCCGCCGCGCTTCGGATCATCCGAAAAATCCGGCAGCTCGACGACCCAACGGTGCAGCTCGACAAAATTCACATAACGCGGATCTACATCCGGTTTGCTTTCGACCAGTTCAATCGCGATATCCAGCACATCAGACCACTTAAGCGCCATGCTTCACCTCACCCTCAATGGCCTTCGGAGACTTGATTGATGGTGTACTTCGGAATCTCGACCACCAGGTCGACGTCCGCAACAGCCGCCTGACAGGACAATCGAGAATTGGGTTCAAGCCCCCATGCCTTGTCCAGCATGTCATCCTCAAGCTCATCCGATGCTTCCAGCGAGGCAAAGCCCTCCCGGATCACCACGTGGCAGGTTGTGCAGGCGCAGGATTTTTCACAGGCATGCTCAATGTCGATACCATGTCGCAGCGCGGCATCAAGCACGGTCTCGCCGGGCTGCGCTTCCACCACCGCTCCTTCCGGGCAATGGTCGACATGGGGCAGGAAAACAATCTGCGGCATCTGGGTCATTCCTCGATATCGTTAAGCCGTCGCCCAGCCAACGCGGCCTTGACGGTTGAATCCAGCCTGCGCGCGGCAAAGGCATCGGTAATCTGGCTCAAGCGTTTGATCTGGCGTTCGATGGCAACCCCATCGTGACTATTGAGCAGCTCGCGAAGACCCACCATCTGCGAGTCGATCGCCACGCGCTCCTCCTCACTGAGCAGGCGCTCGCCGTCTACGGCCAGGGCGCCCTCGACCGCCTCGAGCAACCGTTGCGCATCGACCAGTTGCTCACGTAGCGCACGGGCTGCCTTGTCATCGTTGGCTTTGTGAAAAGAATCTTCCAACATGCGAGCGATCTCGCCGTCGGTCAGCCCGTAGGATGGCTTCACCTGAATGCTCGATTCGACGCCGGACGCCAGCTCCCGAGCCGATACGTTGAGTAGCCCGTCGGCGTCGACCTGAAAAGTCACGCGAATCTTCGCGGCACCAGCCACCATCGGAGGGATGCCGCGCAGCTCGAAGCGAGCCAGCGAACGGCAATCAGCGATAAGCTCGCGCTCTCCTTGCAGCACGTGGATCATCATGGCCGACTGGCCATCCTTGTAGGTCGTGAAATCCTGCGCGCGCGCAACGGGGATCGTGGTGTTGCGCGGGATGATCTTTTCCATCAAACCGCCCATCGTTTCCAAACCCAGCGACAGCGGAATGACGTCGAGCAGCAACAGTTCCTCGCCATTGCGATTGTTGCCGGCCAAGGTCTCAGCCTGGATCGCTGCACCGATCGCGACGACCTGGTCGGGGTCGATGTCGGTCAGCGGCTCCCGACCGAACATCTCACCTACCCGCTCGCGCACCCGCGGTACGCGGGTGGAACCGCCGACCATGACCACCGCCTGGACTTCGTCCATCTCGACCGACGAATCACGCAATGCGCGTCGACAGGACTTGAGACTGAGCGCGATCAGCGGATCGATGAGCTCGTTAAAGATTGCGCGCGTCAGGGCGCCCTGCCAACCGGCGTATCGCAACTCAACGAACTCGGCGTTGCTGAGCTGCTCCTTGGCATCGCAAGCTATCTTCAGCACCTCTCGCTGAGCACCTGGATCAAGATCTTCGGAGGCACCGGCCTGCGCCAGGATCCAGCCAGCTATCGCATGATCGAAGTCGTCGCCGCCGAGCGCGGTATCTCCGCCGGTAGCCAATACTTCGAATACGCCTTTGGTTAGACGCAGAATGGAAATGTCGAAGGTTCCGCCACCCAGATCATAAATCGCCACGACGCCCTCAGCTTCGCGGTCCAGACCATAGGCAACAGCGGCGGCGGTAGGCTCGTTAAGCAGCCGCAACACGTTGAGATTAGCCAGGCGTGCAGCATCCTTTGTCGCTTGACGTTGCGCATCATCGAAATATGCCGGGACCGTGATCACCGCACCGACCAGCTCGCCGCCCAACACGCCCTCAGCACGCTCGCGCAACACGCGCAGAATTTCAGCAGAAACCTCGACCGGGCTTTTAGGGCCTTGCACCGTCTCAACGAATGGCATCTGTGATTGCCCCTCGCTGAACCGATACGGCAGCTGTCCACCCAGCTGTTTCACATCACCGATTCCCCGTCCCATCAAACGCTTTACGGACAGAATGGTATTCAACGGGTCGCTGGCAGCAGCGGCTATCGCCGCCCGTCCCACTTCGACGCGATCGTCGTGATAACGCACCGCCGAAGGCAGAATCACCTCTCCTTCAGCATCGGCCAACGGCGCCGTAACGCCACTGCGCAGCGCTGCAACGAGCGAGTTGGTAGTGCCCAGATCGATGCCGACCGCCAGGCGGCGCTGATGGGGTTGCGGGCTTTGTCCGGGTTCAGCTATCTGAAGTAAGGCCATGTCTGTCTGATATCGGGCGCAGCGTCTGGCGCTACGCGGGGTTAATCGTCGAGGCGCTCTTCCAACTGGCGCACTTCTTGGGATAGCTTGTCGAGGAATTGCATGCGGCGCACCAGCCGTTCTGCCAGCTCGCGCTGCGACTCATCCCGCCAAATGCCCGCGAACGAATCATTCAGATTCTGCTGAGCCGCCTTGAGCCGAGCCTTGAAAGAAACGATGCCTGCGATATCGGCGCTGTCCTGCAGCTCTTCGAGCTCTTCGCGCCATTGCATTTGCTGCATAAGGAACGTCGGATCCTGGACGGTCGCCTCCAACGGCAGCTCGCGACCCTCGAGCGTCAACAAGTAGCGAGCCCGATGCGACGGGATTTTCAGCGTCTGATAGGCCTCGTTCAGATTCGTCGACCGCTCGATGGCATGACGCTGTTCTGCTTCCCCCGCGTCAGCAAAGCGGTCAGGATGAACCTTACGCGCTAGCTCGCGATAACGAGACGACAGGATTTCCGGATCGATATCGAACGTCGGCTGCAGCTCGAACAGCGCGTAGTGACAGGGAGTTCCCACAGCGCCCTCAGATATTGAAGCTTTCGCCGCAGCCGCACTCGCCACGCACGTTAGGGTTGTTGAACTTGAAGCCTTCGTTCAGTCCCTCGCGGACAAAATCGAGCTCGGTGCCATCGAGGTACACGAGACTCTTGGGATCGATGATCACCTTCACGCCATTGCTGTCGAAGACTGAATCCTCTGCAGCCGCTTCATCCACGAACTCGAGCACGTAGGCCAAGCCAGAACAGCCTGTGGTGCGTACGCCCAACCGGACCCCGAGGCCCTTGCCGCGACCTTCCAGAGAACGGCGCACGTGTTCGGCAGCGGCGGTTGTCATGCTGATAGCCATCGATACCCCCTTAAGCCTGCGGCAGCCCTTTCTTCTCACGATAATCGCGAACGGCCGCCTTGATGGCGTCTTCTGCCAGTACCGAGCAATGGATCTTCACCGGTGGCAGCGCTAGCTCTTCAGCCAGTTGAGTGTTCTTGATGGTTTCGGCCTCTTCCAGCGTCTTACCCTTCATCCACTCGGTGGCGAGAGAGCTGGAGGCGATAGCCGAGCCGCAACCGTAGGTCTTGAACTTGGCGTCTTCGATGACGCCCTGCTCGTTGACCTTGATCTGCAGGCGCATCACATCGCCGCAGGCCGGAGCGCCGACCATGCCAGTGCCGATGGATGGGTCCTCAACGTCGAACTTACCGACGTTGCGGGGATTTTCGTAGTGGTCAATGACCTTGTCGCTGTATGCCATGGTGCAATCCTCAATGAATCAGGCTATGCGGAACTCGACGGATCCACTCAGTGGGCTGCCCACTCGACCTGCGAAATATCGACGCCATCCTTGAACATGTCCCACAAGGGTGAAAGCTCACGCAATTTCGTTACCGCCTCGCTGACTTTCTGCGCGGCGTAATCGACTTCCTCTTCGGTGGTGAAGCGACCGAACGTAAAACGGATCGAGCTATGTGCCAGCTCGTCATTACGACCCAGCGCGCGGAGCACATAAGACGGCTCCAGCGAAGCGGACGTGCAGGCCGAACCAGAGGAAACCGCCAAGTCTTTGAGCGCCATGATCAGCGACTCGCCCTCGACATAGTTGAAACTCAGGTTGAGGTTGTGCGGCACGCGCGCGGTCATGCTGCCGTTCACATAAAGCTCTTCCAGATGCTCAACCTGCTTGAAGAAGCGATCGCGCAGCCTAGTGATGCGCTCATTTTCAGCAGCCATCTCTTCCTTGGCGATGCGGAACGCTTCACCCATGCCGACCGATTGATGCGCCGCCAACGTGCCCGAGCGCATACCGCGCTCATGCCCACCGCCATGCATCTGGGCTTCCAGGCGTACGCGCGGCTTGCGCCGCACATAAAGCGCACCAACACCTTTGGGGCCGTAGGTCTTGTGAGCGGAGAAGGACATCAGATCGACCTTCATCTTTTCCAGATCTATCTCGACCTTCCCGGTCGACTGGGCAGCGTCGACGTGAAACAGTACGCCGCGCGAGCGCGTGAGCTCACCAATAGCAGCGATGTCGTTGACCGTTCCGATCTCATTGTTGACATGCATGATGGACACCAAGGCGGTGTCATCACGAAGCGCTGCTTCGACCATGGCAGGCGTAATCACACCGTCCTCGCCAGGCTCGATATAAGTCACTTCGAAACCTTCGCGCTCAAGCTGACGGGTCGTATCCAGAACAGCCTTGTGCTCGATCTTGCTGGTCACGATGTGCTTGCCCTTGGCGGCGTAGAAGTGCGCAACACCCTTGATTGCCAGGTTGTCCGACTCGGTCGCACCGGATGTCCAGACGATTTCGCGAGGATCGGCATTGACCAGCTCTGCTACTTGGCGGCGTGCGTTCTCGACGGCCTCCTCGGCCTTCCAGCCAAAGGCGTGGGAGCGCGACGCCGGATTACCAAAGTTGCCTTCGGCGGTCAGGCATTCAACCATCTTCTCGGCGACGCGAGGGTCGACGGGTGTGGTCGCGGAGTAGTCCAGGTAAATCGGCAACTTCATCAGATATCTCCTATCAGGCTGTCGTCCTGCTCATTCGATGGCGGACGCTTCAATCTTGTCCAGTTGCGGAGTCTGGCCATTGGCGCGACGCATATCCTGACGCAGAGCCACTTCCTGAACCTCGCGGCGCATCACCAGATCCGCCAGACTGATGCCACTCAAAAACTCATGGATCTGCTGACTCAAATCGCACCAGAGATGGTGGGTCAGACAAGTGTCTCCCGAATGACAGTCACCCAGCCCCTGGCAGCGCGTGGCATCTACCGACTCGTTGACCGCGTCGATGACTTGCGCGACTTGAATGCCGGCCATCTCGCGCGAGAGTTGATAGCCACCGCCCGGCCCGCGAACACTGGTCACCAGACTGCCACGGCGCAGCTTGGCAAACAGTTGTTCGAGATAGGAAAGCGAGATGCCTTGCCGCTCGGAAATATCCGCGAGCGACACCGGACCGTGTTGCGCATGCAGCGCAAGGTCGAGCATCGCAGTGACGGCGTAACGGCCTTTGGTAGTCAATCGCATCGGCTCGCACCAAGCATCATGGTTTGACGCGAGTATGCAATACCCGACTATTTAGATCAACTATAAGCCCTATTGAATTACTCGGACTTTAGCCGCACGACGAAGTGTCAAAGCGAGCCCGTGCTAACTTGCCGCAGACAGACGGCCATCATAACAGCACGTCTGCCACATCGCACTTCAGGAGCGAGACTCTTCGCCAGCGCGTTTAACTTCAGCAAAATCTTCCTCACGCAACTCAGGCATCTGCTTTGCGCAATAATCGCTGCCAAGGGCAGTTAACGCCTTGCACATGCCATCCATGCGCTCCTCAACCGCTTGAACATGGTCAAGCAATTGGCCGATAGCGCGCGCCACCGGATCAGGCATGTCCTCAGTCACGCCGTATGCATCGAACCCAATCTTCTCAGCGATCGCCTTGCGCTTGGCCTCTTGCTCGTCATCTGACTTGACGATCACCCGGCCCGGAATCCCGACAGCAGTCGCGCCAGCCGGAACCGCACGAGTGACCACTGCGTTGGACCCGATCTTGGCGCCTGCACCCACCGTGAACGGGCCAAGAATTTTCGCCCCCGCCCCAACGATCACCCCATCTTCAAGCGTTGGGTGACGCTTGCCCTTGTTCCAACTGGTACCGCCCAGGGTGACCCCATGGTAAAGCGTGACATCATCACCGATCTGCGCCGTTTCACCGATAACGATGCCCATCCCGTGATCTATGAAGAAACGCCGACCTATTTGCGCGCCCGGATGAATTTCGATGCCCGTCAGCCAGCGTGCCAGATTCGAATTCATCCGCGCTAACCATTTGCAATCGTTTATCCAAAGCCAATGAGATACCCGATGAAACCAGACAGCATGCAGGCCCGGGTAACAGGTGACGACCTCGAATGCGTTACGCGCTGCCGGATCGCGATGGAAAACGCCCTGGATATCTTCGCGCATGCCCTCGAACATCAGTCACTTCTCCGCTTGTGGGGTTCGCCGCGGACGGCCTTCTGGGTCTCGGTAAGGATTCCGCGCAGAATATTCATTTCTAGCTTGCTGATACCGCTACGACCGTAAAGCCTGCGCAGGCGGGGCATAAGATGCCTGGGCTTCTGGGGATCGAGGAAGCCGATTTCGACCAGGGTCTGCTCAAGATGACCGTAATAATGCTCGAGCTCATCGGCGGTCACCGGCTGAGTGTCCAGCATCGAGGTGGTTTCGAGCTTCTCTTGCTTGCTCGGCTTGTCGTTTGCCGCCAGCCAGGCCATGCGCACTTCATAAGCGAGCACTTGCACCGCCGCCGCCAGGTTCAGCGAGCTGAAGTCAGGATCTGACGGGATATGCACATGGTACTGGCAGCGCTGAAGCTCTTCGTTGGTAAGCCCGGCATATTCGCGTCCGAACACCAACGCAACCTCACCGCCTCGCTCGATCTGTTCAAGACAGACCGTACCGGTTTCGCGCGGATCCAGCAGCGGCCACGGAATACGACGATCACGCGCACTGGTGCCCAGCACAAGACTGCAGCCCACCAACGCCTCCTCGAGCGTCGCCACAATTGCCGCAGAATCCAAAATATCGGTCGCACCCGAGGCCCGAGCGACGGCGTTCGGGCTCGGAAAATCCTGTGGGTCCACCAGCACCAAGCGGGACAAGCCCATATTTTTCATGGCACGGGCCGCACCGCCGATATTCCCAGCGTGACTGGTGTTGACCAACACTACGCGAATGCTCTGTAGCGACACGGTTTTTTCTCTAGCAGAAAGCAGACCGAAAGCTTACAGGAAGGATCCGTAGCTTCGCCATTAACCGCTCAGAACAAGCCCTCGCCGCTCAACATGTCGCGCGGGTTTCTGATAGAATTATCGGCTTTCTTTAAACGACCAGGTATTTGATCGATGCAGCCCATGCTGAATATCGCGCTGCGCGCCGCCCGTAGCGCTGGCGAAATGATTGTCCGCTCCACCGAGCGCCTGGACGTGATCTCGGTTAGCGAAAAGGACGCGCGCGATTACGTCTCTGAAATCGACCGCACCGCCGAGCAACTCATCGTTGCCGCGCTGCGCAAAGCCTATCCGAACCACGGCATATTGGGCGAGGAAGGCGGGCTACTGGAGGGCAGCGGTGACGGCAAGGATTACCTATGGGTAATCGACCCGCTGGACGGCACCACCAACTTTCTACGTGGCGTTCCCCACTACGCAGTCAGCATCGCTTGCAAATTCCGCGGTCGCCTCGAACACGCCGTAGTGATCGATCCAGTGCGCCAGGAAGAGTTCACAGCTAGCCGGGGACGTGGCGCCGCCCTCAATGGGCGCCGCCTGCGCGTGAGCGCGCGCAAGAGCCTGGAAGGCGCCCTGCTCGGCACCGGCTTCCCGTTCCGCGATGGGCAGATGGACAACATGGACAGCTACCTGAACATGTTCCGCAGCCTGGTCGGCCAAACCGCAGGGCTTCGTCGCGCAGGAGCAGCCAGCCTCGATCTGGCCTACGTCGCTGCCGGTCGCTATGACGCGTTTTGGGAATTTGGCCTCTCCGAGTGGGACATGGCCGCAGGCGCCCTCCTGATCCAAGAAGCGGGCGGTCTGGTCAGCGACTTTAGCGGCAGCCATGAATACCTGGAGAAGGGCCAGATCGTTGCTGGCAACACCAAGTGCTTCAAGGCCGTGCTTACCGCTATCCAGCCTCATCTGACCCCAGCACTGAAACGCTAGTCACGAAGAAAAAAAAACGCCCTTCCGGGCGTTTTTTCATATCCGTTCACTGCTGCGTCAGCACCAGTTGCCCATCATGGACTGGAATTTTCTGGCCTGGGTCGCGATCCATCCGCACCTGCCCAACCTTGCCGTCAAGATCGTATTTCACCTCATAGCCAACAATCTTTTGGTGGCTATCAGTGACCGTACTGCAACGGGTTTCCGTTGTGCTATAGGTGTCATTCGCCTGCATGCGGCCCTGAACCTGATTGCCGGCGTAACCACCGCCGACCACCCCGGCGACCGTGGCAATCTTCTTGCCGCTCCCACCACCAATCTGGTTTCCGAGCAGACCACCGACCACCGCCCCAACGGCCGTGCCGGCAATACGGTTACTGTCCTGCACGGGTCTTTGGCGGGTAACCGTCACGTCCTTGCATACTTCCCGAGGTGTCTTGACGGTCTCCTCAACGGGATTCACCGCCAGTACGCTGGCGAACTCAGGCCCTTGATCGACCAGCGCGTAGGTTGCAAAAGCACCACCAGCGCTCACCACAACAGCCCCGAGTACGGTACCGATCAACATCGACTTGTTCACTGCATTTTCCTTTCATCTGACGAGCCAGGCTCGCGGCGGCGCCTTGGACCCGTCAGCGTGCTGGAAGTTCGAACTCAGGGAAGCTCGTCGACCTCCTCGACAACAGGGGGAATTAGATCTTCGCGCGTCAGATTCAGCCAAACCAGCAACATGCCGGCGACATAAACCGACGAATAGGTACCTGCGCCGACACCGATCAGAAGCGCCAGGGAGAAGCCCCATAGATTTTCGCCACCAAAGAACATCAGCGCACCGACGGCCAGCAGCGTGGACACCGAGGTCGCCAGGGTGCGCAGCAAGGTCTGTGTGGTGGAGATATTAATATTCTCCAGCAGTTCCGCCTTGCGCAGCATCCGGAAGTTTTCACGGATTCGGTCAAAGATGACGATGGTGTCGTTCAACGAATAACCAATCACCGCCAACACCGCTGCCAGCACCGTCAGGTCAAAGGAGATCTGAAACAGAGAGAAGACGCCTAGCACCAGGATCACGTCGTGGAACAGCGACAGCACCGCGCCGAGACCGAACTTCCACTGAAAGCGGAACGCGACATAAACCAGAATGCCACCCAGGGCAAGCAACATGCCCAGACCGCCCTGGTCCCGTAATTCCTCACCCACTGCCGGCCCAACGAACTCCACTCGCTTAACCGTTACAGCACTGCCCGCCTCGCCACCGCGCAGCGCTTCGGCAATGCGCTCACCCAGTAGAGGATCGTCGCCCGGCATGCGCACGAGGACATCAGTGGTGGCGCCAAAACTCTGAACCACAGCCTCGCTAAAACCGGAACCGGCAAGCTGAGAGCGCACCTGATCCAGAGCGACCGGTTGCTCGTAAGAGAGCTCGATGAGCGTGCCGCCGGTAAAGTCCAGACCGAAGTTCAGTCCCTTTACCGCCAGACTCGCCAGGGAGGCAAGCGTGAGCGCTACGGTCAGAGCAAACGCCACATGACGCACGCCCATGAAATTGATTACGCGTTTCATCGTGCCAGCCCCTTAAATCCACAACTTCTTGAGATCACGGCCACCGTAGATCAGATTGACCATGGCTCGAGTCACGACGACAGCGGTAAACATGGAAGTGATGATCCCGAGCGAGAGCGTAACGGCGAAGCCCTTAATCGGTCCGGTTCCCATCGCGAACAGTATGCCGCCGACCAGCAGAGTCGTCAGGTTGCCGTCAACGATCGCCGAAAACGCTCGATCGAAGCCCTCGTGGATGGCGCGCTGAACAGACATGCCATTGGCGATTTCTTCTCTAATCCGGGAAAAAATCAGCACGTTGGCGTCAACCGCCATACCCATCGTCAACACGATACCGGCGATACCCGGCAGTGTCAGCGTGGCACCCAGCATCGACATCAACGCCATTAGCACCACCATGTTGAACAGCAGCGCAACCGTAGCTAACAAGCCGAAGAACTTATAGATCAACACCATGAATATTGCGACGAAGAGAAAGCCCCACAGGGCTGCCTCGATACCGAGCTGGATGTTTTCAGCGCCCAGACTTGGACCAATGGTGCGCTCCTCAGCGAAATACATCGGCGCCGCAAGCCCGCCAGCACGAAGCAGCAGAGCCAACTCGGACGACTCGCCCTTACCATCCAGACCGGTGATGCGGAACTGACTACCCAGGGGTGACTGAATGGTCGCCAGGCTGATGATCTTCTTTTCTTCCTGGAAGGTCTCGACGCGCACTTCCTGCTCAACACCGTCGACCATCTGCTTGACATAGCGAGTAGTAGGCCGCTGCTCGATGAACACGACCGCCATGCTGCGCCCGACATTGTTGCGGGTAGCGCGGTTCATCAGGTCGCCGCCGTGGCCATCCAGACGAATGTTCACCTGCGGACGGCCATTTTCGTCATAGCTGGCCTGAGCATCGGTGACCTGATCGCCGGTAATAATCAGGTTACGCTCAAGCTGAGCAGGTGGACGCCCCTCTTCACGGAACTCAAATGTCTCGGTTGTCGCTCGTGGCGCATCCGCCTCGGCCGCGAGACGGAATTCGAGGTTGGCGGTCTTGCCCAGAATACGCTTGGCTTCAGCAGTGTCCTGCACCCCTGGGAGCTCGACAACGATACGGTTGGCACCCTGACGCTGAACCAAGGGTTCGGAAACCCCAAGCTCGTTGACCCGATTACGGACGGTAGTCAGGTTCTGTTTGATTGAATATTCACGGATCTCGGCCAGCTTGGCTTCGGTAATCGCCAGGCGCAGCACCTGCTGGCCATTGCGTTCGGTGGAAGTCAGCTCAAAATCGTTGAAGTTTTTGCGGATCAGCGCCTGGGCAGCCGAAAGCGTGGCTTCATCGGCAAAACCTAGCTGCACAGCGTTGTCAGTCGACGGAAGGCTGCGATAGCGCACACGCTCCTTGCGCAACAGACTCTTGACTTCACCCTCGTAAACATTGAGCCGTGTTTCGATGGCTTTTTCCATGTCGACTTCGAGCAGGAAATGCACGCCACCAGACAGGTCCAGGCCCAGTTTCATCGGGCTCGCGCCCAGATTGCGCAGCCATTCAGGCGTCGTGGGCGCAAGGTTGAGCGCAACCACGTAGGCATCGCCCAGCGCGCGGCGCACCACGTCCTTGGCTGGCAACTGATCGTCCTGATTGGTCAGGCGCAACAGGCCGCCACGACCCTGTTCGTCCAGGCCCGCCGCCTTAACTTCGATGCCGGCCTCAGCAAGTGCCTTGCTGGCACGATCGAGATCGGCTTCAGTGACGTTGAGCGAAGCCGCAGCGCCAGTGACCTGAACCGCCGGGTCATCAGGATAGAGATTTGGTGCCGAATAGATGAAGGCAATGCCTAGCACCACCACTATCAGCAGGTATTTCCAGAGAGGGAATCTATTGAGCATGACGCAGCCCGTCTAATGACGCGGGGCGCCTTGCGCGCCCCGTCGTTGGTGTTGAGTAGTAGTCAGCTCAGATGGCTTTCAGCGTGCCCTTGGGCAACGTTGCGGCAATCGCTGCCTTCTGGAACTTCAGCTCCACCGAGTCGGACACTTCGATCACGACGAAGTCATCAGAAACCTTGGTGACCTTGCCCGCGATGCCACCGGACGTCACCACTTCGTCACCCTTCTGCAAGCCGCCGATCAGGTTCTTATGCTCCTTGGCGCGCTTGGCCTGCGGGCGCCAGATCATCAGGTAGAAGATGACCAGAAAACCGACCAGGAACAGCCACTCGAAGCCACTACCGGCGGGACCAGCGGCAGCCTCTTGAGCGTAGGCGGCGGGAATCAGAAAGCTCATGTAGCACTCCTGTTGCAGAGATCAGTTTAGTTATGGATTCGTCACGCAAGCGGCGGCGTTGGCAGGCCGCGCTTGGCATAGAAGGCGTCGACAAAGGTCGCCAATGTACCCTGTTGAATAGCATCGCGTAAACCAGCCATCAGACGCTGGTAATGACGCAAGTTGTGGATTGTATTCAACATGCTGCCCAGCATTTCGCCACACTTATCCAAATGATGCAGATAGGCACGGGAGAAGTGTTTGCAGGTGTAACAGTCGCAACCGGCATCCAGTGGAGAATCGTCGTGCCGATGCATGGCGTTGCGAATCTTGACCACGCCACTGTCGGTAAACAGGTGCCCGTTGCGCGCATTGCGCGTCGGCATGACGCAATCGAACATGTCCACACCGCGGCGCACGCCTTCGACCAGATCCTCCGGCTTGCCCACCCCCATCAGGTAACGCGGCTTATCGGCCGGCATTTGCGGCGGCAGAAAGTCGAGCACGCGGATCATTTCTTCCTTGGGCTCGCCGACTGAAAGCCCTCCGATCGCCAGGCCATCGAAACCGATCTCGCACAAGCCTTCCAACGAGCGCATGCGCAGCGACTCATGCATACCACCCTGAACGATGCCGAACAGCGCCGCAGGGCTATCGCCGTGCGCATCCTTGGAGCGCTTTGCCCAGCGCAGCGACAATTCCATCGAGCGCCGCGCGACGTCTTCGTCGGCTGGATAGGGCGTACATTCGTCGAAGATCATCACGATGTCGGAGCCGAGATCGCGCTGCACCTGCATGGACTCCTCGGGCCCCATGAAGACCTTGGCGCCATCGACTGGCGAGGCAAAGTAGACGCCCTCCTCCTTGATCTTGCGCATCGCCCCAAGGCTGAATACCTGAAAACCGCCCGAGTCGGTCAGGATCGGCCCCTGCCATTGCATGAAATCGTGCAGGTCACCGTGCGCCTTGATCACTTCAGTGCCCGGCCTCAGCCAGAGATGGAATGTGTTGCCGAGAATGATCTGCGCGCCGATCCCCTCGATATCGCGCGGCAGCATGCCTTTCACTGTGCCATACGTGCCCACCGGCATGAACGCCGGGGTTTCTACCGTGCCTCGTGGAAAGGTCAAACGCCCACGACGGGCCTTGCCTTCGGTGGCAAGCAGCTCGAAAGACATGTGACAGGTACGACTCATTGGGAAACCTCGGGGCCGCGCGGGGCCGGATTGCGCGTGATGAACATGGCATCACCGTAACTGAAAAAACGATAACCGTTGGCGATCGCCTCGGCATAGGCGGCCATGGTTTCCGGATAGCCGGCGAAAGCGGAGACCAGCATCAGCAGCGTCGACTCAGGCAAATGGAAGTTAGTGACGAGCGCATCGACCACATGAAACGGCTTGCCCGGATAAAGGAAGATGTCGGTATCGCCACTGAAAGGCTTGAGCACACCGTCGCGCGCAGCACTCTCAAGCGAACGCACGCTGGTGGTACCTACGGCCACCACTCGACCGCCCCGAGCACGACAGGCCGCCACCGCATCGACAACGCCCTGATCAACTTCGAGCCATTCGCGATGCATATGGTGCTCTTCGATACGCTCGACGCGTACTGGCTGAAAGGTACCCGCGCCGACATGCAGCGTGACAAAGGCACTCTCAACACCTTTATCACGCAGCGCCGCCAGCAACGGCGCATCGAAGTGCAAGCCAGCCGTTGGCGCAGCGACTGCGCCGGCCCGTTGCGCATAGACCGTCTGGTAACGCTCACGATCGCCGGCTTCGTCCGGACGGTCTATATAAGGCGGTAACGGCATATGGCCGACGCGCTCCAGCAACGGCAATACGTCTTCGTCGAACTCCAATTCGAACAGCGCATCATGCCGCGCCAGCATCAGCGCCTCACCCCCACCATCGATATGAATCCTGCCCCCTGGCCTGGGCGACTTACTGGACCGTATATGCGCCAGCACCCGCCGATCATCGAGCACGCGCTCGACAAGCACTTCGACTTTCCCACCAGTAGCTTTCTGGCCGAACAGCCGCGCCGGAATCACTCGCGTGTTGTTAAACACCATCAGGTCGCCGGAGCGTACGTAATCGAGCAGCTCCACGAAGTTATGGTGACCAAGCGAACCAGTCGGCCCGTCGAGCGTCAGCAAACGACTGCCACGACGCTCGGCCAAAGGATGTCGGGCGATCAGCGAATCAGGAAGATCGAAGGAAAAAGCAGAGACTTGCATTGAAAAGATCAGCACGGGACATCAGGGGCGCAAAGCTTAGCGGAAACACCTCATTCTGACCACGTTAGACGATTGACCGTTACGCATTGCATCCCTATACTGCGCCGCCACTGTGCCTCGATGGCGGAATCGGTAGACGCAGCGGATTCAAAATCCGCCGTTGGTAACAACGTGAGAGTTCGAGTCTCTCTCGAGGCACCATAATTCAGTGATCAGAGGTAACTTTTACCTCTGATAAAGGGAGCCGCAGCAAAAAGCGGCGTCACCCTTGCGACAGACCAGCAGCACTCTGCCGAAGCAAACCCTAGCTTCAAGCAAAAACAGCTGCCCACTGCCGGTACGGCAGGCAGCGTCGGTCGAATCAAATCGCGATAAAGCAGAACGTCTGCGACACCAAACAGCACTGGAAGCACCGCTTGCAGTGGGTATAAGTCTATGGCTCCAAGGGCTTGGCATCGCCCAGCGAGTTATCGTAGAGTGTGCCCACTGTGTTTGCATGGGTCGCTGTTGAATCGTGGCCTGATGCAGTAGATCTTCAGATCCGCTACATCCGTTCGACTCTTTACTCCTTGCAACCAGTTTCCGCTTTCTGCATATGCAGAGGCGCTTCCACTATTGAGTTTCAAGGATACAAAGCTATGTCGAATCGTCAGAACGGTACCGTCAAGTGGTTTAACGACGAAAAAGGTTTTGGTTTCATCACTCCCGAGAGCGGTCCGGATCTGTTCGTGCATTTCCGCGCGATCGAAGGCAACGGCTTCAAGAGCCTGAAAGAAGGCCAGAAAGTCAGCTTCATCGCTGTGCAAGGTCAAAAGGGCATGCAGGCTGACCAGGTTCAAATCCAGGAATAAGCCCCACTCCCAAAAGCCCTTGATGGCAACATCAGGGGCTTTTTTATGCGCGCGTTTCCGTAGAATGCGTCACTGCCTTTTCTAGCGAGACACATGCATGCGCAACCACCCGCTCAGCCCGCCGGGCCCGTTTCCTGTCGCCGGCCTGACTCGTCGACTCGCCGCCATCTTCTATGATGCTTTTCTGTCGATTGCACTGATGATGGTGGTCACGCTGTTTTATCAGCAGGTGATATTGCGCTTTTTTTATGGCAGTGAAGGTCTTAGGGCTGTCGCTGAATCAGGCGGCCTCGATATAGACCCGATCCTATCGACGTTGCTGCTGTTTACCCTATTCGCCTTTTTTGCCAAGTTCTGGACGCATAACGGTCAGACGCTCGGAATGCAGGTTTGGGGGGTGCGGATCCAAAACACCGACGGCACCGCCATTGACTTATGGCAGGCACTGTTGCGTTTCCTGATTGCCATCATGTCCTGGCTCGCCCTGGGCCTGGGCTACTGGTGGATGCTCTGGGACAAGCAAAACCGGACATGGCAGGACATCTATTCCGAGAGCCGGGTCGTCCAGCTACCGAAGAACACGCATAAAAAATAGACTGGAAACTGCTCGGTTCGCCTGCCGATGGCCAAGCCTTTTTTTGCAGCTTGAGGCTCGCCGCTGCTCTCTCCG
>NZ_AGSX01000104.1 GCF_000235745.1 Stutzerimonas stutzeri SDM-LAC
CCATCACGATACGCAGCTCCAGGCGCGCCAGCGGTGCGCCCGGGCATACATGAATGCCCGCACCATAGAGCAGATTCAGCGAAGGATCGCGGTCCAGGTGAAACGCATCGGGATCGCCGAATACCTGCTCGTCGCGATTGGCCGAAGCCCAGAGCAGGGTCAACCGTTCTCCCGCCTCGATCTGGCGCCCGCCCAGTTCCACCTCACGGGTGGTGACCCGGCGATTGGCGATCAGCGGTGCGTCGATACGCAGGATTTCATCGATGGCCGCCGGCAGCAGGGACAGGTCCTCGCGTAGCTGTCGCTGCAGTTCCGGCCGCGCGGCCAGGTAATGCGTGACGATGCCGACGCTGGCAGCGATGGTTCCCAGCTCACCCACCGTCCAGTTGCGCAGGATGCTGACGATTTCTTCATCGCTCAGCGGCCGCCCGTCGACCTGCTCGTTGAGCAGGCGATCCGTGGGGTCCTCGCCTGGCACGGCGTCCTCGGCGCGACGCGTTTCGAGAATGCCGCGAATGTAGCCGTCGAACTCGAGCGCAACTTCGGCTTTAGCGGCGTGGAGACCTGCCAGGGTCGCCTTGTGGTTCTTATGGGTCCATTGGCGCAGGGGTTCGTGCAGGTCGGCCGACCAGCCCATGAACGCGCACTGGATGCGCAGTGCGAAATCCTGGGCAAAACCGTTGATCAGCTCGACCTCACCGGCCTTCGGCAGCGAGGCGGCCAACTCGTGTGCAATCGCCCGGCAGCGAGGCTCGAAGGCCTGCATGTGTTGGGGCGCAAAATACGGCTCGATCAGCCGACGAAACGACGTGTGTTCTGGCGGGTCCATTCCATTGGGCACCGAAGGATAGCTGGACACCGCACTGCTGAAGGTCTCATGGTCCAGCAAGACCTGCATGACGTCGGCGTGACGCAGCACCGACCATTGCAGGTATTCACTGTGTGCCACGGGACAACGGGCCCGTAGCGCATCATAGGCAGCGATTTGGTCAGCCAGTACATCAGCGGATCGTGGATCCCAATCCGACTTCGGTTCTTCGCTCATTTGCTTTCCTCGTTGACTGCGGTGCCGAAATTCGACAACCCTTTTTGGTCTAGTGGCCTGTACCGTTAGTTGATTACTCAAGTCCGGATGACGGAGGTTCTGAGACAAGGCGCTGCGACGACTCATAGCTGGCTATGGTGCAAAGTAGCAACGCAGTATCAGCGCTCAGGCGCCGAAATAGACTCATTGAACGAGCGCCACAGGCCACCAACTTCGCCCTCTGCTTCCCCAACGGAGACACGAACATAATAGATGCCCAGGGCTATGCCGCCCTTGATCCCACGACGCCACTTGCTCCATTCAGCTTTCAACGCCGTGCGCTGGGCGAGCATGACGTGCAGATCGAAATCCTCTACGACGGTGTGTGCCGCTTCGACCTGCATACCGCCCGCAACGAATGGAACAACACCCTCTATCCATCCGTCCCCGGCCACGAAATCATTGGCCGCGTCGTAGCCGTCGGCTCGGCAGTCAGCCGTTTCAAACTCGATGACATCGCTGGTGTCGGCTGCCTGGTGGACAGCTGCCAGAGCTGCTCTTCTTGCAGCGAGGCCCTTGAACAATATTGCGAGAACGGTTTTGTCGGCACCTACAATGGTCCTGCGTTCGGTGGTGGCGAGAACACCTTTGGTGGGTATTCGCACAACATCGTGTGTGGACCAGAAATTCGTCTGCGCATCTCTCATCCCGAAAACAATCTTGCCGCCGTCGCGCCGTTGCTGTGCGCCGGAATCACGACCTACTCACCGCTGCGCCAGTGGAAGGTCGGACCTGGTCAGAAGGTGGGCGTGGTCGGCCTCGGTGGCCTTCGCCACATGGGTGTGAAAATCGCCAACGCCATGGGCGCGCACGTGGTGCTCTTCACCACCTCACCGGATAAAAAGGAAGACGCTTTGCGCCTCGGCGCCAGCGTGGCGCGCCAGTCCGGGGTGCGCCAGTTTCTCCACAACGGACGCCGTCCGGTCTTTCCTCTTTGCCCATGAGTCGTTAAGGTCGCTGGCCTTCTGCGGAGGAGCCGGCATGCGCTACCTGATTTTCGTCACACTACTCTGGGCGTTCTCCTTCAACCTGATCGGCGCCTACCTCGCCGGCCAGGTGGATAGCTATTTCGCTGTGCTCACGCGCGTAATCCTCGCTGGCCTGGTCTTCCTTCCGTTCACCCGCTGGCGCGGCGTGGCGCCGGGCTTCATTGTCGGCGTGACCCTGGTCGGCGCGCTGCAATTCGGGGTGACCTACCTGTGCCTTTACCTGAGCTTCAACGTCCTGACCGTCGCCGAGGTGCTGCTGTTCACGGTACTTACGCCACTGCACGTGACGTTGATTGACGACGCGCTTAACCGCCGCTTCAACCCCTGGGCACTGGTGGCCGCAGCCGTCGCGGTATTCGGCGCCGGCCTGATCCGCTACGACGGCGTATCCAGCGACTTCCTCGGCGGTTTCCTGCTGATGCAGCTCGCCAACTTCACCTTTGCTGCCGGGCAGGTGGGCTACAAGCATCTGGCCCAGCGCTACCCATCAACTATCCCGCTGCATCGGCGCTTCGGCTATTTCTTTCTGGGTGCGTTGATCATCGTGCTGCCGGCCTGGCTGTTGTTCGGCGACGCCGACAAGCTGCCGACGACGACCAGCCAGTGGGGCGTGTTGATCTGGATGGGGGTACTGGCCACCGCCCTGGGCCAGTTCTGCTGGAACAAGGGTGCCACTCAGGTCGATGCCGGAACCTTGGCCGTCATGAACAACATGGCGGTCCCGGTAGGCCTCGTGCTCAATTTGCTGTTCTGGGGCACGGCAACCAACCTGCTGTTGCTCGCCATCGGCGGGCTGATCATTCTCGCCTCGCTATGGATCAATCGACTGGGCCGACGAACGGCCTGTTAACTCATTGTTTCTAATATGTTTTCCGCTTAACACATCGGTAAGATTGCGGCGCCCCGCATGGATGCATTTCTCAGTCAGTCGTCGAGATATCCATGCGCTGTGTCAGCTTGCTTCTGCTCGCCCTGCTTTTCTTTCCAACCGCTCATGCCGAAGCGCCCCGCACCTTTCGCGAAGCGAAGAAACTGGCCTGGCATATCTACGCCGAACGGCCGGTAGGTTTCTATTGCGGCTGCGCCTTCAAGGGCAAGCGGATCGATCTTGCCAGCTGCGGCTACGTCCCGCGCAAACAGCCCAAACGCGCTGCACGCGTTGAGTGGGAGCACATCGTGCCCGCCTGGGTGATCGGTCATCAGCGCCAATGTTGGCAACAGGGCGGACGTAAGCGCTGCACCTCGAGCGACCCGGTATTCAGCAAAGCCGAAGCCGACCTGCATAACCTCGTCCCGGTCGTCGGTGAGGTCAACGGCGACCGCAGCAATTACGGCTTTGGCATGCTCAGCGAGAAACCGAGCCAGTACGGCGCCTGTCCGTTTGTGGTCAATTTCAAGCAACGCACCGCCATGCCTCCGGAATACAGCCGGGGCGCCATCGCGCGAACCTATCTCTACATGAGCGAACGCTATGGCCTGCGCCTGTCGAAGCAGGATCGGCGCCTGTATGACATCTGGAATCGTCAGCATCCGGTCAATGAATGGGAGCAGTGGCGCAACCGCAGCATCGCCTGCGTGCAAGGCAACGCCAATCGCTACGTGGGCCCGGTGGATCTGAGCCGTTGCACCAAGTCGATTGCTCGTCGGGCTGCAATTCGCCCCGAGCGGAGCTGAGGGAATCAGCTAACAGCGAGGCCGCGTCAGAACGCCTGGATCCGGTACACCGAGGCGTCGCTCGCGATATTGCATGTCGCCACTCGAGCACTGCATGCTGAGGCCTCCTAGTGCGATCAAGACAATTCACTATGCAGGACAAGACGCTCTACACAGCCCTGAGTCTGGCGGTTCTGCTGGCACTGCTCGCCTCAGGCATCGCCCCGTACGACCGCGCGACCTGGCTGCTGGAAGTCGCGCCGGTGTTGATCGCGATCCCTGTCCTGCTACTCAGCTATCGGCATTTCCCGCTTACCCGTCTGCTTTACGCGGTGATTGCAATCCATGCGCTGATATTGATTCTCGGCGGCACCTACACTTACGCCCGGGTACCGCCAGGGTTCTGGGTGCAGGAGTGGTTCGATCTCAGCCGAAACCCTTATGACAAGCTTGGCCATTTCATACAAGGCGTAACGCCTGCCCTGCTCGCGCGGGAAGTCCTGCTGCGCCGCAACATGGTGGTGCCAGGAAAAATGCTGGGGTTTCTCGCGCTCTGCGTCGCGCTGGCTTTCAGTGCCTTCTATGAACTGATCGAATGGTGGGTAGGGCTGATCGCCGGTCAGGGCGCCGAGGATTTCCTCGGCACCCAGGGCGACCCCTGGGATACCCAGTCGGACATGCTTATGGCGCTGCTCGGCGCCCTGCTTTCGATCACCGGGCTGACGGGGCTTCAGGACCGCCAGATTGCAAGGCGAGCGAAACTCGGTGCGGCAGGATAGCCGTCATGCTCTATCGCTTTGCGGCTGATGCGGTGCTGTGCTGCACCTCGGTTTTATCGTCTTCGTGCTGTTGGGTGGACTGTTGGTAGCCTGGAAGTACCGCCTGGTCTGGCTGCACCTACCGGCCGTGGCCTGGGGCATTTTTGTCGAACTGACCGGACGTCTGTGCCCGCTTACTCACTGGGAAAACCAGCTGCGGCATCTGGCTGGTGGCGCCGGCTACGAGACGAGCTTCGTCGAGCAGTATCTGTTGCCAGTAATCTATCCGGCGTGGCTGAGCGTACCGGTGCAATACCTGCTGGCCACCATAGTGGTGCTCGCTAACCTGCTGATCTATGGCTGGCTGGTGTGGCGCTGGCGGCACAAGGCAGTGCCGCCAAGCTGATACCAGCGCAGCTAGATTTTCAGTTCGAAGGCATCGCCGTCGTGATAGGCCGGGAACTTGTTGCGGAAGGCTGCCAAGTCCCGAGCACGTAGCGTAGTGCGGAAAACGCCGTCGGTATCGCCCGCCTCGAGCAGCGGGTCGCCGAGATAATCCAGCACCTGACTGTCGCCGCTGTAAGGGTAGCCTTTGCCGTCTTCCCCCACCCGATTCACAGCGGCGACGTAGCAGATATTTTCGATGGCGCGTGCCGGCAGCAGGCGGTTCCAGGCATTTCGACGAGCCGCGGGCCAATTGGCCGTGTAAAGCAGCAAATCGGTGTCATGAGGGTCGCGGCTCCAGACCGGGAAGCGCAGGTCATAGCAGATCAGCGGGCGTACATGCCAACCGTTCAGCTCGAACAGCGCCTGCTGTTCGCCAGCCGTGTAGTGCTTGTGCTCACCTGCCATGCGGAACAGATGACGCTTGTCGTAATGTGAAATCTCGCCGTTCGGCCGCGCCCAGAGCAGGCGGTTGCGGTGGCTGCCATCCGCGGCCTCTATGATCACGCTGCCGGTGATCACCGCGTCCATGCGCGCCGCCTGCTCCCGCAGCCAGCTATAGGTCGGGCCTTCCTCGGGTTCGGCCAGCTCCGATGAGTTCATCGAAAAAGCCGTTGTGAACATCTCCGGCAATACGATGAGATCGGCCCCGCGAGCCAGCTCGAGCAAGTCAACAAAGCGCTCGCGGTTGGCGGTAGCGTCCTGCCAGACGAGGCTGGTCTGGATCAGTGCCAGTTCGAGGTCCGGCAAATCGTTCAGATCGCGCATAGTCGTTCTGCTGCCTGGCGCAGCGTCTCCTCTCGTTTGGCGAAGCAGAAGCGGACCAGCCGTGATTCCTCAGGAGGCGTCTGATAGAACACCGAAATCGGGATGCTGGCCACGCCGTGCTCGCGAGTGAGCCATTCCGCCATGGCGACATCATCGAGATCCGGGCGAATGGCCGAATAGTCGGCCAGCTGGAAATAGGTACCTGCAGCACGGGTAAAGCTGAAACGCGAGCCAGCCAGTAGATCGCAGAACAGGTCACGCTTGGCCTGGTAGAACGCTGGCAGTTCGCTCAGATGCTCTGGATGCGCCGCCATGAAATCGGCCAGCGCCCACTGCAGCGGTGTAACGCCCGCGAAGCTGACGTATTGATGAACCTTGCGCAGCTCACTGCTGAGCGCGGCGGGCGCAACCACATAACCGGTCTTCCAGCCAGTGACGTGGTAGGTCTTGCCGAAGGAGCTGATAACGAAGGCCCGCTGATACAGTTCGTCATGGCGCAACACGCTGGCATGCTGCCGGCCGTCGAATATCAAATGTTCGTAGACCTCATCACTGAGCAAATAGATATCCCTGTCACGGATCAGCTCGGCCAGGCGATCCAGATCCGCCGCATTGATTAGCGCCCCGCTGGGATTGTGCGGCGTGTTCAGCACGATCATACGGGTGCGGGGCGTAACCGCGTCGGCCAGCTTCTGCCAATCGATGGCGAAGTCCGGCAGGCTCAACGTCTGATGGATGCAGACTCCGCCCGCGAGCTCCACAGCCGGTTCGTAGCTGTCGTAGCAGGGATCGAAGACGATCACTTCATCGCCGGGGCGAATGACTGCGTGGATCGCACAGAAGATGGCCTGTGTGGCGCCCGGAGTAATGGTGACTTCGGTATCGGCGCTAACCTGACGGCCATAGAGCGTCGCAACTTTGTTCGCCACCTGCTCGCGCAGCGCCGGCAAGCCGGTCATCGGCGCGTACTGGTTGTGCCCGGCCATGACATGACGCGCGACAGCTTCGCGCAGCGCATCAGGCCCATCGAAATCCGGAAAACCCTGGGACAGATTCAACGCGCCAGTCTGAGCAGCTAGCTGCGACATGGTCGTAAAGATGGTAGTACCGACACGAGGGAGTTTGCTGGTAATCATCTGTTCGCTCGAAGCTGGAAGCCGAAACTGAGAGTTGCAACCATGGGCGCCCTGAGCGGCGCCCCGCTTACGGCTACAGGTTTATCTTTTGTCGCGGCGCTTTTTCTCGGCCTTCTTGTGGTGCGACATAAGACGGCGCTTCTTGTTCACCTGGCGATCTGTGAGGGTGTTCTTCTTGCCCTCGTAGGGGTTCTCGCCGCCCTTGTATTCGATCCGAATCGGCGTGCCGACCAGCTTCAGAACACGCCGGTAGGTATTTTCCAGATAGCGCGTATAGGACTTGGGAATCGAGTCGACCTGGTTGCCGTGAATCACGATCAGCGGCGGGTTGGCGCCGCCCAGGTGAGCGTAGCGCAGCTTGATCCGGCGACTGGCGACCATTGGCGGCGCATGCTCGCGTACGGCGTCCTCGAGGATCTGGGTCAGGCGGCTGGTGGGCCAGCGGGTAACGGCCGAGGTGAACGAGGCCTGTACCGATTTGTACAGGTTGCCGACGCCAGTGCCATGCTTGGCGGAGATGAAGTGGATGTCGGCGAATTCCACGAAGAACAGCCGGCGCTCCAGCTCGGTCTTCACGTAGTCACGCTCGCTCGGCTCCATGCCGTCCCACTTGTTCAACGCGATCACCAGCGCGCGGCCGCTATCGAGTACGAAGCCAAGCAAGTTGAGATCGTGCTCGACCACGCCTTCCCGCGCATCCATGACGAAGATCACTACGTTGGCGTCCTGGATCGCCTGCAGCGTCTTGACCACCGAGAACTTTTCCACCGCCTCGAAGATCTTGCCGCGGCGCCGGACGCCGGCGGTGTCGATCAGCGTGTATTTTTCGTCGCCGCGTTCGAACGGAATATAAATGCTGTCTCGCGTGGTGCCCGCCTGGTCGTAGACGATGACCCGCTCTTCACCGAGCATGCGGTTGACCAGCGTCGACTTGCCAACATTCGGACGGCCGATGATGGCGATCTTGATGCCGTCCTTTTCGCTAGGCCCGGGAATGCGTTTGAGTTCTTCGCCTTCGGCAACCGCGTCGACAGTCTCGCCTTCAGTTTCCGCTTCTTCGGCGTTGTCCTTGGGAAACGTGCCGAGCGCCTGCTCCAGCATATGACTGATACCGCGGCCATGTGCTGCGGCAATCGGCAAGGCATCGCCGAGACCCAGCGGGCTGAATTCGGCTCGCGCGATGTCCGGATCGATGCTGTCGACCTTGTTCGCCACGAGGAAGTGGCGCTTGTTCATCTTGCGCAAGTGCTCGGCAATCATCTGATCGCCCGGCGTCATGCCGGCACGTGCGTCGACCATGAACATTACCGCGTCGGCTTCCTGCATCGCTTGTAGCGACTGCTCCGCCATCTTCGCGTCGATGCCTTCTTCGTCTCCGGTCAGGCCCCCGGTGTCGATGACGATATAGGTACGGCCCTGCCACTTGGCCTCACCGTACTGGCGATCACGGGTCAGACCGGCATATTCCGCGACGATAGCATCACGGCTCTTGGTCAGACGGTTGAACAGGGTGGATTTGCCGACGTTAGGGCGACCCACCAGGGCGATTACGGGAACCATACGGCTCTCCACTGCGATATTTCAGAAAACACGAAGGGCCCCGC
>NZ_AGSX01000103.1 GCF_000235745.1 Stutzerimonas stutzeri SDM-LAC
CAGACCTCAGGGCGCATATGTGGGAACAGGATCACGTCGCGGATCGACGGCGAGTTGGTCAGCAGCATGACCAGACGGTCGATGCCGATACCTTCACCCGCGGTCGGCGGCATGCCGTATTCCAGCGCGCGGACGAAGTCGGCATCGAAATGCATGGCTTCATCATCACCGGCGTCCTTGTCACGCACCTGTGCATGGAAGCGCTCGGCCTGATCTTCGGCGTCGTTCAACTCGGAGTACGCGTTGGCGATTTCACGGCCGCCGATGAACAGCTCGAAGCGGTCAGTGACGCTCGGATCATCGTTGCTGCGACGTGCCAGCGGCGAGACTTCGAAGGGGTAACGGGTGATGAACGTCGGCTGCTCCAGCTTGTGCTCGACCAGTTCCTCGAAAATCATCACCTGCAGCTTGCCCAGCCCTTCGAAGCCGAGCACCTTGGCGCCAGCCTTCTTGGCGATGGCGCGGGCGGTGTCGATATCCTGCAGGTCGGCAGCACTGATCTCCGGGTTGTACTTCAGAATCGAATCGAACACCGATAGCCGTGCGAAGGGCTCGCCGAAGTGGAACACCTTGTCGCCGTAGGGCACGTCGGTGCTGCCGAGCACCAGCTGCGCCAGCTCGCGGAACAGCTCCTCGGTGAGGTCCATGTTGTCTTCGTAATCGGCGTAGGCCTGGTAGAACTCGAGCATGGTGAACTCGGGGTTGTGCCGGGTCGAGACGCCTTCGTTACGGAAGTTGCGGTTGATCTCGAAGACGCGCTCGAAACCACCGACCACCAGGCGCTTGAGGTAAAGCTCCGGCGCGATGCGCAGGAACATCGGAAGGTCCAGCGCATTGTGATGGGTTTCGAACGGCTTGGCTGCGGCACCGCCGGGGATGGTCTGCAGCATCGGCGTCTCGACTTCCAGGAAGTCGCGCTCGTTGAGGAATTTGCGGATGTGGCCGATCACCTGGGAACGCACACGGAAGGTGTGGCGGGTTTCCTCGTTGACGATCAGGTCAACGTAGCGCTGACGATAGCGCTGCTCGGTGTCGGTCAGGCCGTGGTGCTTGTCGGGCAGCGGGCGCAGCGACTTGGTTAGCAGGCGCACGTCAGTCATTTCAACGTAGAGGTCGCCCTTACCGGAACGCGCCAGGGTGCCCTCGGCAGCGATGATGTCGCCCAGGTCCCAGTGTTTGATGGCTTCCAGGGTCTCGGCCGGCAGTGTCTTGCGGTTGACGTAAACCTGGATGCGCCCGGTCATGTCCTGCAAGACCATGAAGGCGCCGCGGTTGAGCATGATGCGACCGGCAACTTTCACCGGGATTGCCGCTTCTGCCAGCTCTTCCTTGGTCTTGTCGACGTATTTCAGCTGCAGGTCGTTGCAGTAGCTGTCGCGACGGAAGTCATTGGGGAAGACGTTGCCCTTGGCGCGCTCGGCGGCCAGTTTTTCCTTGCGCTGAAGGATCAGGCTGTTTTCTTCCTCTTGGATAGCGTGCTGGTTCAGCGGTTGTTCGCTCATGGTTTCAAAATGCCTGGATCGATTGGATGAATCCTGGGAAGACCGTGCCGGAAAGTGCTCCGCAGCAGGTACTGCCCCGTCTTGGTCGGCTGAAGCCCACCCTAATTGGTATGCAAAGCTGATGCAGAGTGGGCTTGGCGACGTTGCGCTGCAGCCCACCTCCACTCGCCAAGCACAGCGGCTTAGAGCCCCTGTTTCAAACTGGCTTCGAGGTACTGGTCGATGTCGCCATCCAGCACCTTCTGGCAGTCGCTTCGTTCCACGCCGGTACGCAGATCCTTGATGCGCGAGTCGTCGAGCACATAGGAGCGAATCTGATGACCCCAGCCGATATCGGACTTGGTGTCTTCCAGTGCCTGGGAGGCCGCGTTGCGCTTCTGCATTTCCTGCTCGTACAACCGGGCCCGCAGCATTTTCATGGCGGTGTCCTTGTTCGCGTGCTGGGAACGCTCGTTCTGGCAGGCCACCACCGTGTTGGTTGGTACGTGGGTGATACGTACCGCCGAGTCGGTGGTGTTGACGTGCTGACCACCGGCACCGGAAGAGCGGTAGGTGTCGATGCGCAGGTCGGCCGGGTTGATGTCGATCTCGACCCTGTCGTCGATCTCGGGCGAGACGAACACTGCCGAGAATGAGGTGTGGCGGCGCGCGCCAGAGTCGAACGGGCTCTTGCGCACCAAGCGGTGCACGCCGATCTCGGTGCGCAACCAGCCAAAGGCGTATTCGCCCTTGATGTGTACGGTAGCGCCCTTGATGCCGGCGACTTCACCTTCGGACAGCTCGACGATCTCGGCGCTGAAACCGCGCTTGTCGGCCCAGCGCAGGTACATGCGCAGCAGGATGTTTGCCCAGTCCTGAGCTTCGGTGCCGCCGGAACCGGCCTGGATATCGAGGTAGGCGTTGTTGGGGTCCATCTCGCCGCTGAACATGCGGCGGAATTCCAGCCCTTCGAGGATGCCGCGCAGGCGGTCGAGCTCGGCGGCGACGTCGTCTACGGCGCTCTGATCGTCTTCTTCGACAGCCATGTCGAGCAGGTCGCGGGAGTCGGCCAGGCCGCCCTCGAGGTCATCGATGGTTTCGACGATCTGCGCCAGGGTGGCGCGCTCGCGGCCCAGGTTCTGGGCGTACTCGGGCTTGTTCCAGACGTTCGGGTCTTCGAGTTCGCGGTTTACTTCGACGAGACGATCATGCTTCTGATCGTAGTCAAAGATACCCCCGAATTGACTGGGTGCGGTCGGACAGGTCCTTGATGCTGTTGAGGATCGGGTTGATTTCCATAGGTAGGCAGCTCTCAATCGGACGGTGCGAAAAGCCGGCGATTATAGCGCAGCAAGCTGCAGCTGACAGCCCACGCAGGACCGCCGGGGCGGTGATTGTCAAGCAAAGCGGGCAGACCAGCGGGCAAAGGCGGCACCTGTGCCGCCTCGTCCACACTACGCGGAAACGCCGCGCACCTGGCTTTCCAGTTCAGCCTTCAATTGCGCGTCGAGCTTCAATTGCCGAGCCAGTTCATCCAGATAAGCCCGTTCCATGAAGTGCTCCTCATCCACCATCAGAACACTGGCGAGGTACATCTCCGAAGCCATCTCAGGGGTGGTTGCAGCCGCGGCCACATCTACCGGATCGAGCGGTTTGTTCAACTCCGCCTCAAGCCAATGCTGCAATTCAGGATCGTCGGTGAGCTGGGCTAGTTCAGCCTCGATCATCTTGCGCTCCTGATCGTCCACATGGCCGTCGGATTTGGCCGCCGCGACCAGCGCCTTGAGGATGCCGCGGCTGTGTTCTTCTACCTGTTCCGGCGGTAGCCGATCGACAGTCTTCGGCTCGGTCCGGGACGTGCTTGCCGCTGCCGCAACGCCTTGTTGCGCCTGCTGCGCTTGCCAGTTGCCATAAGCCTTGTAGGCCAGCATGCCGAGCGCGGCCAAGCCACCGTAGGTAACAGCCTTGCCGCCCATGCGACGCCCGCTCCGACTCCCCAGCAACATGCCGAGCGCACCGGTTGCCAACGCACCCTTTCCGATGCCTCCTCCGCCGCCACCCAGAATGGAGCCGAGAGGGCCACCCGCGCCGGAGAGCATATCTCCCAGCGAACCTCCACTCTTCGAAGGTGTTGAGCGCGTCACGGAGCTTTGCTGCTTCTGCAACAGGTCCTGACCCGATTTGAGCAGTTGATCGAGCAAACCGCTGGTTTTCATGAGGACACCTACCTGTAGTTATGACGCAGTGTGTACATCGAGCGAATCAGGAACCTGCCTGATCGGCGTGTTGCGGTGGGCCGCACGCGCATACTGGGCGGGCCAAGGCACCGAGCTGTCACGCAAATCCTCGGCGGCATGCAGCGGCCAGTAAGGATCGCGCAGCAGCTCGCGCGCCAGCAGAATCAGATCGGCTTGGCCGGTACGCAGGATGTGTTCGGCCTGGACTGCCTCGGTGATCATGCCGACGGTGCCGGTGGCGATTTCCGCACCGCGACGGACCTGCTCGGCGAACTGGGTCTGGTAACCCGGGCCGACCGGAATTTCGGCGTTAACCGCCGTGCCGCCGGACGACACGTCGATCAAGTCGACGCCCAACAATTTCAGCCGGCGCGCCAGTTCGACGGTTTCTTCCGCGTTCCAGCCGTCCTGCACCCAGTCGGTTGCGGACAGGCGAACGAACAACGGCAGCTCCTCCGGCCATACCGCCCGCACCGCCTCGGTAACTTCCAGCAGCAGCCGGATACGGTTGTCGAACGAGCCGCCGTAGGCGTCCTGGCGCTGGTTGGAGAGCGGCGAGAGGAACTGATGCAGCAGGTAGCCGTGCGCGGCGTGTATTTCGGCAATCTTGAAGCCCGCTGCGAGTGCCCGTTCTGCGGCACGAATAAATGCCTGGATGACGTCCTGGATCCCTGCCTCATCGAGCGCAGTCGGAACCGCATGCTCCGGATCGAAGGCAATCGTCGACGGGCCTACCGGCGTCCAGCCCCCTGCGGCGATGGGCACACTACCGTGGCGCCCAAGCCAGGGCTGCCAGGTGCTGGCTTTGCGGCCGGCATGGGCCAACTGAATTCCGGCGACCGAGCCCTGAGCCTCGATGAAGCGCGTGATTCGCCGCAGCGGCTCGATGTGCTCGTCAGACCATATCCCCAGATCCTCAGGCGAAATCCGTCCATTGGCCGAAACAGCGGTTGCCTCGATGATCACCAGCCCCGCCCCTCCCACTGCGCGGCTACCCAGGTGCACCAGATGCCAATCGTTGGCCATACCCGCCTTGGCCGAGTACTGACACATGGGCGATACGGCGATGCGATTGGGCAGGGTCAGCTGGCGCAGGGTGAGCGGTTGGAAGAGCTGTGTCATGGAAACCTCGACTGCATGGGATGCGTTTTTGGACATCCTTTAGTACAGACTGTTTCGGCGACTTTGCTCGGTTGGGGTGGTGCTTGCCGAACAATCGGTGACGAGGTGTTGCACACGTGCGCGAGCCAAACCCTATCGGCAGCGCGGCTTGAAGCCCGCACAGCACGACGAAACGACCGACGCATCGCTCGTCAATGCGCCAGCGCTGTCTCGTTCAGAAATGTTTAGAGCATCAGGGAAGGCCGGTGACCATTCACCCTATAGCTGCAGCTATGCCGCTTCTACTTCTACCGGTACACCATTGAGCGCCGCATTACCGGACAGCGCATCAAGCTGACGCTCATCGGTCAGGTCGTTGGCACTGGCCCCGGGCTGGTTGCTGGCGATGCTCATCTGCACGCCAGGGCGAGCATGTCCCCAGCCATGCGGCAGGCTGACCACACCGGGCATCATTTCGTCGCTGGCGGCGACCTCCACCTCGATCATCCCGACCCGCGAGCGAACCCGTACGCGCTGACCGTCGAGCAACCCGAGTCGGTTCAGGTCCGCAGGATTCATCAGCAGCTGATGGCGCGGTTTGCCCTTCACCAGGCGGTGATAATTGTGCATCCATGAATTGTTACTGCGCACATGTCGACGGCCGATCAGAACGAGCTGATTCGGGTGCGGCTCGGATGCAGAAGCAAAGCGTTGCACATCACCTAGAAACAATTCCGGCGCCGCCTGGATACGCTGGTTCGCGGTCTTCAGCCGCCCGGCGAGATTCGGCTTGAGCGCGCCGAGATCGAGGCCATGCGGATAGTCGCGCAGCCTGGACAGGCTTAACGCCAGTTCGCTGCTGTCACCGTACGGCCCGGCGCGCAGGCCCAGGTCGATCATCTGCTCCGGTGCGATGGTCGGCTTGAGATCGCCGCCGGTACGCGCCGCAAAGGCTCTGGCCAGACCGACAAAGATTTCCCAGTCGTGCAGCGCACCGGTTGGCTTGCTCAGTACCGCTTCGTTGAAGCGGGTAACGTTGCGCACGGCAAAGACATTGAAAGTGGTGTCGTAGTGGTCATGCTCCAGCGGCGCGGTCGGCGGCAGGATCAAATCGGCGTAGCGAGTAGTTTCATTGATGTAGAAATCCACGCTGAGCATGAACTCAAGGCCGTCCAGCGCCTGTTCCAGCTGACGGCCATTGGGCGTCGATAGCACCGGATTGCCCGCAACCGTTATTAACGCGCGAATCTGCCCGTCACCCTCGGTGAGCATTTCCTCGGCCAGTGCCGATACTGGCAGCTCACCTCCATACTCCGGCAGTCCTGAGACCCGGCTCTGCCAGCGATTGAAATGCCCGCCAGAGGTGTTGGCCACCAGATCAACAGCCGGCTCGGTGCATAGCGCACCGCCGACCCGATCCAGATTTCCGGTTACCAGATTGATCGACTGCACCAGCCATTGGCACAACGTGCCGAACGCCTGGGTCGACACGCCCATGCGCCCGTAGCAAACCGCCCTATCCGCCGCGGCGAAGTTACGTGCCAACTGGCGAATTTGCTCGGCGGACACGCCACAGCGCGGGCTCATCGACTCGGCTGAGAAAGGCGCCACCGCCGCCCGGAGGTCTTCCAGACCATCCACCGGCAGATGGCTGGTGCGGGTCAGGCCCTCATCGAACAGCGTGTGGAGCAGACCGAACAGCAACGCGGCATCTTCCCCGGGGCGAACGAACAGATGCTGATCGGCAATAGCAGCGGTTTCGCTACGGCGCGGATCGACCACCACCAGCATGCCGCCACGTGCCTGCAACGCCTTGAGGCGCTTTTCCACGTCGGGGACAGTCATGATGCTGCCGTTGGATGCCAGCGGGTTCCCGCCCAGTATCAGCATGAAGTCGGTGTGATCAATGTCCGGGATCGGGATCAGCAGGCCGTGGCCGTACATCATCAGACTGGTCAGGTGATGCGGCAGCTGATCGACCGATGTCGCCGAGAAACGGTTACGGGTTTTCAACTGGCCGAGAAAATAGTTGCTGTGGGTCATCAGCCCGTAGTTGTGCACGCTGGGATTGCCCTGATAGACCGCCACCGCATTGTTGCCGTGACGCTCGCGGATGTCGGCCAGGCGCTCGGCCACCAGCGCGAACGCCTCATCCCACTCGATCGCCTGCCATTCGCCGCCGACCCGGCGCACCGGGTGGCGCAGGCGATCCGGGTCGTTCTGGATGTCCTGCAGCGCGACGGCCTTGGGGCAGATATGACCGCGACTGAAACTATCCTGCGGATCGCCCTTGATGGAAACGATCTGCTCATCACGGGTTTCGATGGTCAGGCCACAGATGGCTTCGCACAGGTGGCAGGCACGGTGGTGCAGGATCGATTCGCTCATCGCTGGCTCCGGAGGATTGTTCTTGTAATGGGAACACTCTAGGCCGGAGCTGGGCGGTAGCCAACGAAAGACGTTGCGGCAAATAGGGACCGATTCAGATAACCGATCTTGCAACTGGCAGTGCCGAGTCCGGATACGCCGTCGCTGCCGTAGGAGCGAGCTTGCTCGCGAAAGGATGTCCAGCTAGCGCCGGCTAGAGTCCGCGCCACCTTGGCTGCGCATTATCGGTCGTGAACCTGAAATCAGCGCGCCGCGATATGCGCCACCAGCAATTGCACGCTTTCGCGACCGCGAAATTCGTTGACGTCCAGCTTGTAGGCCAGGTCCGCCCAGCGCACGTTGGGGTTGGGCCAGAGGTCGCGATCGATATTGAAGGCGATGCCATCGAGGGTCAGCGAGCCGCACTCGCTCTTGAGCACCATTTTCAGGTGCTTCTCGCCGACCAGTCGCTGCTGCACCAGCTGGAACACGCCGTGGAAAACCGGCTCGGGGAAATGCTGCCCCCACGGCCCGGCATTGCGCAGCGCCTTGGCCAGTTCCAGATGGAACTCCTCGATGCTCAGCTGACCATCGGTAAGCAGACGGCCGGTCAGGTCGTCCTCGCAGAGCTGGCGCCGTACCTCGGCATCGAAGGCCGCCGCGAACGCACCGAAGTTAGCCTCCGGCAGCGACAGGCCGGCCGCCATCGCGTGGCCACCGAACTTACTGATAAGGCCAGGATGGCGCGCCGCCACAGCATCCAGTGCATCACGGATATGAAAACCCGGCACCGAGCGCGCGGAGCCTTTCAGCACGCCGTCGCCGGCATCGGCGAAGGCGATGGTCGGGCGGTGATAGCGCTCCTTGAGCCGCGAGGCGAGGATGCCGATGACGCCCTGGTGCCAGTCCGGGTCGAACAGACAAAGGCCGAACGGCATGTCGTCCAGCGGCAGGTCTTTCAGCTGAGCCAGCGCCTCGCGCTGCATGCCCTGTTCGATGCCCTTGCGATCCTGATTGAGCTGATCGAGTTGCACGGCCATGTCGCGTGCCAGTGCCTCGTCTTCGCAGAGCAGGCACTCGATGCCCAGAGCCATGTCATCAAGACGCCCCGCCGCATTCAAGCGCGGGCCGAGAATAAAACCGAGATCGGTCGAGGTGATGCGGCTGTGGTCACGTCCGGCAACTTCGAGAATAGCCCGCAACCCCGGCCGCGCCCGGCCGGCACGAATGCGCGCCAGCCCCTGGTGGACAAGGATGCGGTTGTTCGCGTCCAGCGGCACCACATCAGCGACGCTGCCCAGCGCGACCAGATCCAGCAGCTCGGCCAGGTTCGGCTCCGCCCAACCATTACGGCTGAACCAGCCCGCCTCGCGCAGCCGGGCACGCAGCGCCAGCAACACGTAGAAGATAACGCCCACACCAGCGATGCACTTGCTCGGGAATGCGCATTCCGGCTGGTTGGGATTGACGATGGCATCGGCGGCGGGCAGCTCCGGACCCGGCAGATGATGGTCGGTCACCAGCACCTTGAGCCCGGCCGCCTTGGCCGCTGCGACGCCGTCCACGCTGGAGATGCCGTTGTCCACCGTCACCAGCAGATCGGGCTGGCGTTCGAGCGCCACGGCGACGATTTCCGGCGTCAGGCCGTAACCGTATTCGAAGCGGTTGGGAACCAGATAGTCCACATGCGCAGCGCCCAACTGACGCAAACCCAGCACGCCAACGGTGCTGGCCGTGGCGCCGTCGGCATCGAAATCGCCAACGAAGAGGATGCGCTGGCGGTTCTCCAATGCCTCGACCAGCAGCGTCACGGCCACATCGATGCCCTTGAGCTGGCCGTACGGGATCAAACGCGCCAACCCCTTATCCAGCTCAGTCACCGACTGCACGCCGCGGGCGGCATAGAGGCGCGTCAGCAGCGGCGGCAAGTCGCCCAGGTCGGGAAGCCGTTCGGGGAGTGGGCGGGGTTCGATGCGCATCTGTTGATTATCCGGCGTGTAGCATGAAGTGGTGGAAGCGATGAGCGGCGCGCGCAGACTGGTTGTCGCGTCAGGGCATGGCAGACGCTGCCGCGCAGGGGCGACTCTTGATTCTGATCACCAAGGCAGTCGCGGCAGCAAGTGCCTACGCAGCAGGCCCCGCTTGAGCTGGCCGCAAGCATACAGCAATGAACTGTTGGCGGGCCGCACGCCGACGGCGTGCCCTATGATCAGGAATCGCACATCGATGCCTTATCATCGCAGGCATCACGCCAGGCCCATACGACCCCATCACTCCGGAGACCACCATGAAGCCTCTGTTACTCAACTGCGACATTGGCGAGAGCTTCGGAGCCTGGTCCATGGGCCTCGATGCCGAGGTCATGCCGTTTATCGACTGCGCTAACATCGCGTGCGGTTTTCACGCCTCGGACCCGCAGATCATGCGGCGCACCGTCGCGCTGGCAACGCAGCATGATGTGAAGATCGGCGCCCACCCGGCCTACCCCGATCTGGTCGGCTTCGGCCGCCGCTCGATGGCATGCACGCCAGAGGAAGTGGAAAACATGCTGCTCTATCAAATCGGCGCGCTGGACGGCATCTGCCGCGCGGAGGGCACCGAGGTGCGCTACGTCAAACCGCACGGCGCGCTCTACAACGACATGATGCGCAACCCCGAACTGCTCCGCGCAGTGATGAAAGCCGTGATCTCCTATTCCTCGTCGCTGCCCCTGATGCTGATGTCCACGCGCGACAACAGCGGCGCGCAGGCATTGGCCGACGAGCTGGGCGTAACACTGTGGTTCGAAGTGTTCGCTGATCGTGCCTATGACGCGGCCGGCATGCTGGTATCCCGAGCACTGCCCGGCGCGGTTCATCACGATGCCGAAACGATCACGGCCCAGGCCCTCTGCCTGGCCAAAGGTGAAGCGCTGACCGCCAGTGACGGCAGCTCGCTGATCCTGCGCGCCGACACGCTCTGCGTGCACGGTGACAACGCCGGTTCGGTCGCCGCGGTGCAGCGCATCCGGCAGGCGCTCGAGAAGCTGCCGGCATGAAGCCGCGTATCGAAGTCGTCGGCATCGACAGCTTGATGCTGCGCCTGTTCGACGAGATCGACGAAGCTCATATGCCCTGGCTACTGGCCGCTGCACGGCGTCTGCGCGATAGCTTCGGCGCCGCCCTGATCGATCTGGTGCCGTCCTACACCAGCCTGCTCATTCATTACGACCTGGCGCAACTGGATGACGACCAGGCGCGTCAGCGGGTAGCGGATGCGCTGCATGAACTGCAGCCGGATGCAGGGGGCAAGGCGCGCGAGCTGGATATCCCGGTCTGGTACGACCCAAGCGTCGGTCCGGAACTCGAAGCATTGGGTCAGCGCAGCGGGCTTGGCGTTACGGGCGTGATCGAGCGCCACAGTGCCCGTACCTATCAGGTTTTCGCGCTGGGTTTCGCACCTGGGTTCGCGTTCATGGGGCTGGTCGACGAATCCCTCGCCAGCCCGCGTCTGCAAACGCCACGCAAGCAGGTTCCGGCTGGCAGTCTCGGTATCGCTGATCGTCAGACCGCTATCTATCCGCTGGTATCACCCGGGGGCTGGAACCTCATCGGCCGCAGCCCGACGCGGCTGTTCGATCGGGAGCTGGACGGCTACAGCATCTGGCAACCCGGTGATCGCGTGCGTTTCCAACCCATCGAACGCGCCGAGTTCATTCGGCTCGGCGGAGACGATAGTCCTTTCGAGGTGACGCCATGAGCCTGTTGATCGAGCGCAGCGGCGCCATGGCCAGCCTGCAGGACGGCGGCCGGTTCGGTGTCCGTCATCTCGGCGTGACCCAGAGCGGCGCAGCGGACTGGATTTCTCAGACATGGGCGAACTGGCTGCTGGGAAATCCGCTGCAGGCCGCAACCATCGAAATCACACTGGGAAATTTCGCCCTGCTGGCCGAAGCTGACAACTGCCTAGCGCTGTGCGGCGCAGACCTTGCGGCTACGCTGGATGGGCAACCGCTTGAACCGGGGCGCAGCTTCAACATTCGCAAGGGTCAACGCCTGACGTTTGCCCAACCGCGTCGAGGTGTGCGCGCCTATCTTGCCGCGCCGGGTGGCTTTGCCGCACCTCTGACGCTGGACAGCTGCTCGACGGTGAGGCGCGAGGCGCTTGGCGGCCTGCACGGCGATGGCCAGCCGCTGGCCCAGGGTGATCGACTGCAGTGGAGCGGCACTGCGCCCAGGCCGCGTGAGCTGGATGCTGATTCGATCACACCGTTGTCATCCTCAGAACCGCTGCAGGTGGTGCTTGGCGCGCAGATCGGCGACTTCAGCGGGCAAAGCCTTTTCGATGCATTCAATAGTAAATGGACGGTGGACCAGCGCGCCGATCGCATGGGTATCCGCCTGCTCGGCCCTGTGCTGCGCAGCTCACGACAATCGATGATTTCCGAAGGTGTGCCATTGGGCGCGATTCAAGTTCCGCCGGATGGGCAGCCTATCGTCCTGCTCAATGACCGGCAGACCATTGGCGGTTATCCGAGGCTGGGCGCGCTGACACCACTTGCGGTGGCACGCCTGGCGCAGTGCCTACCGGGCACCGAGGTTCACTTGCAGCCAATGGCCTTACAGGCTGCACAACGCGAACAACGTCTGTTGCTCGCCCGTTGGCAATAATGCCGTTAGCGGCTTGAAACTGCGCTCGGCAGCCTGACCTGCTATTGCTCGATCGGTACGAGCAATTTTGAAGCGGACCAAGAAGCAGGTCCGGGTAGTCGGTGAGTGTTCAACCGCGTTCGCCGATCATCCATTCGAGCGGCACTTCGTGCTGGCCACGCTCGTCGGTAATGAAGAGCGATCCTTCACTGACCATCACACTCCAGCTGATCGCCCTGGGCAAATCCTGCGCCACAGCTTCCAGTGCCTCCTGCCCCACCGCTACCACGTTGATCTTCTTCAGGCTGCGCACGCTGTCGAGCACCTTGGTCTGCCACACCCGCAAATTGCCGTAAGCCACCAGGCTGAAGCGCTCGGCACGGCGCGAGCACCAGGTGATCCGCTCAGCGTCCGGCTGACCGACTTCGATCCAGTGCAGCACGCGATCGTCCAGGCTCTTTTCCCAAAGCGCCGGCTCGTCCACATCCGAAAGTCCCCGACCAAAAGCGAGCTTTTCGTCATACCAGAGTATGTAGGCGATCAGTCGCGCCACCATTCGCTCCTCGGTTTCCGATGGATGACGAGCCACGGTGAAGCGCAGGTCCTGATAAACATGACGATCGAGGTCGGTGAGATTGATTTCAACTTTGTAAGGGGTGGCTTGCAGGGCCATGACAGCTCCAGGCGAAAAAAAGAGCCGCAGTTTAGCCTATTGACAGGATTTCAGAGGTGGCCGTAGCGAGATCTCCCGCGCCGCTGAAAGGTGGGTTGTTGAAATGAGGAAATCCGACGAGCGTTCTTTGACAATCATTCTCATTCTGTTTAGCATCTCAACCATCGCAAACCCAACGGGTAGTTCATATGTACGTGTGTCTTTGCCAGGGCGTTACCGACGGCCAGATCCGTGAAGCCATCTACGAAGGTTGCTGCAGTTATCGGGAAGTGCGAGACGCGACTGGCGTAGCCACGCAATGTGGTAAATGCGCTTGTGTCGCCAAGCAGGTCGTTCGCGAAACCCTGAGCGATATTCAGAATGCCAGCGCCCCCCTTGCTTACCCGGCAGGTTTTGCTCCCGCCTAGAATCAAATCGATGTATAGAAGCCGGGCACATGCCCGGCTTTTTTCTGTTCGCGAATCAATACCTTGGCACCATATCGCGGAACAGACTTATTCTTATTCCGCTTTACCCTTTAACATTCAAGGGCTTAGGTTTGACAGCACCCAGGATCGTGGCCAGACTGCGCCCATTAAGAACGTGGTTCGACGCAGGGCACCGATATGAAAGGCGACAAGCTGGTCATACAGCATCTGAACAAAATCCTCGGCAACGAACTGGTCGCAATCAACCAGTACTTCCTGCATGCGCGCATGTATGAAGACTGGGGACTCGGCAAGCTCGGCAAGCATGAGTACGAAGAATCCATCGACGAGATGAAGCATGCCGACAAGCTGATCAAGCGCATCCTGTTCCTGGAGGGCCTGCCCAATCTGCAGGATCTGGGAAAGTTACTGATCGGCGAAAACACGCGCGAGATGCTCGACTGTGACCTCAAGCTCGAGCAAGGCGGCGTCCAGGACCTCAAGGTCGCCATTGCCTATTGCGAGAGCGTCGGCGACTACGGAACCCGCGAGCTGCTAGAAGACATCCTTGAAGCCGAAGAAGAACATATCGACTGGCTGGAAACCCAGCTGAGCCTGATTGGCAAGGTCGGCATGGAGAACTATCTGCAGTCGCAGATGGACGAGTAGCCGGTCGCTTCGCTATATGGACGGGAGCCTCGGCTCCCGTCTTTCGTTATTACCTGACGCAACACGGAAGCCAGATCTCGCCAAAAGGAACTGAGCGAGCTGAAACTCAGGCATAAAAAAACCCGCCGGCAGGCGGGTTTTTCAGGAGTCGCGATCAGGCGCCGGCTTTCTCAACGGCTTGTTTGATCAGCGGCTGCAGCTCACCCTTTTCGAACATCTCCAGAATGATGTCGCTGCCACCGACGAGCTCGCCATCTACCCACAGCTGGGGAAAGGTCGGCCAGTTGGCGTACTTGGGCAGATTGGTACGAATTTCAGGATTTTGCAGGATGTCGACATAGGCGAACTTTTCGCCACAACCCATCACAGCCTGGGTCGCGCGGGCAGAAAAGCCGCACTGCGGTGCGTTGGGCGAGCCTTTCATGTAAAGCAGCACCGGGTTCTTTTCGATCTGCTCTTTGATAGTTTCGATGATATCCATGGGGCACCTCGGCTAGTCTCGGTTGCCGCGCATTGTACAGAACAGCAGCCTAAAAGCCGAGTCACGAGCTCGGCTTTTATTAGCGCGCATACGGTACAGCTCGCTGGCAGCGCGGATTCTGGCGCGCCGAGACCGATTTGCGCAGGCCAAGCCTTTCTGGATAAGATCGCGCCTTTCCCGTTTCGTCGCCATCTATGCGACCCCTGTCGTAGGCCTTTCTTTTTCGTCGGAATCACCGGCCTCGACTGCGGCAATAAAGGTAGTTGATATGAGCGCAAGGCATTTTCTCTCACTGATGGATTGCACGCCCCAGGAGCTGTTAGGCCTGGTCCGTCGCGGCATCGAGCTGAAGGATCTGCGCGAGCGCGGCATTCTGTTCGAGCCGCTGAAGAACCGTGTTCTTGGAATGATTTTCGAGAAAGCTTCGACCCGCACGAGACTGTCTTTCGAGGCCGGGATGATCCAACTCGGCGGACAGGCGATATTTCTCTCGCCCCGCGACACCCAACTGGGTCGCGGCGAGCCGATCAGCGACTCAGCCATCGTTATGTCGAGCATGCTCGACGCCATCATGATCCGCACTTTCGCCCATTCGACGCTGACCGAATTTGCAGCGAGCTCCTCGGTACCGGTAATCAACGGACTGTCTGACGATCTGCACCCTTGCCAGTTGATGGCCGACATGCAGACGTTTCATGAGCTGCGCGGCAGCATCGCGGGCAAGACCGTAGCCTGGGTCGGGGACGGCAACAACATGTGCAACTCCTATATGGAGGCAGCGCTTCAATTCGACTTCCAACTGCGTATCGCCTGCCCGGAGGGCTACGAGCCCAAAGGCGAGCTGCTCGCGCGGGCGGGTGACCGGGTGCAGATCTTCCGCGACCCACGCGAAGCGGTGGCTGGCGCTCACTTGGTCAGCACAGACGTCTGGGCCTCCATGGGCCAGGAAGACGAAGTCGCAGCTCGTATTGCCACCTTCCGTCCGTACCAGGTTGATCGGGCCTTGCTCGATGCGGCGGCTGAAGACGTTCTGTTCATGCATTGCCTGCCCGCCCATCGCGGCGAGGAGATCAGTCATGACCTGCTCGACGACAAGCGCGCGGTCGCCTGGCAGCAAGCCGAAAACCGTCTGCATGTGCAAAAAGCCCTGCTTGAATTTTTGGTCGAGCCGGCTTACCACCACGCATGAGCCATGAGCCGCTGTTGCACCTTCGCGATCTCGCCTGCGGTTACGGCGGGCAGAGCATTGTGCAGAACCTCAATCTGCACCTGAATCGCGGCGACATCGGGTGCCTGCTGGGTCCTTCCGGTTGCGGTAAAACCACCACATTGCGGGCTATCGCTGGTTTCGAGCACGTCAACGAAGGCGAGATCCAGCTGGGCGACGCGGTGCTTTCGCGGCGAGGCTTCACACTGGCACCCGAGAAGCGCCGGGTCGGCATGGTGTTTCAGGACTATGCCCTGTTCCCGCATCTGACCGTGACGGAAAACATCGGCTTTGGCATTCGCAAGCATCCGCAATCACAACGCATCGTGCGCGAGATGCTTGACCTGGTGCACCTCTCTCCACTCGGCAGGCGCTATCCGCACGAACTGTCCGGTGGCCAGCAGCAACGCGTGGCGCTCGCCCGGGCCCTTGCACCTGAGCCGGAACTGCTCCTGCTGGATGAACCTTTTTCCAACCTCGATGGCGACCTGCGCCGACGCCTGAGTCATGAAGTACGCGAAATTCTGAAGGCACGCGGCACCAGTGCGATTCTCGTCACGCATGATCAGGAGGAAGCCTTCGCTGTCAGCGATCAGGTCGGTGTATTCAAGAATGGTCGGTTGGAACAGTGGGATACGCCGTTCAACCTCTACCATGAACCGCTCACACCTTTTGTGGCGAGCTTCATAGGCCAGGGCTACTTCATTCGCGGCCAGCTGATCGATCCAGAAACAGTGCAGACCGAACTGGGCGTCATCCGTGGCAACCGCGCCTACACCATGCCGGCGGGCAGCTCGGTGGATGTCCTGCTACGTCCGGATGACATCGTTTATGCGCCGGAAAGCGCGCTCAAGGCGCTCATCGTCGGCAAGACTTTTCTAGGCGCTTCAACCTTGTATCGCCTGCAGCTGCCCACTGGAAATCAGCTTGAGGGAATATTTCCCAGCCACGCGGACTACCCGACTGGTCAGGAGGTAGGCATTGCCATCGCCGCTGACCATCTGGTGGTGTTTCCTGCACAGGGCAGCGTTGCCGCCTATGAAAAACTGCCAGAAGCAGGCGTGCGACGTTACAGCAGCAACGTTTGAGCCCTGCGCCCGCCCGCTACTCTTGCGACCGAGCTTCCATTGCCTCACCGCCTCGTGATTTGAGACGGCGCGCCTTGAAAAACTCACTCAGCATCTCGCTGCATTCCTGTGCCGCTACGCCGCCTTCGATCAACACGCGATGATTGAGAAAGCCCTGCGAGAAAAACTCGCCTCGGCTGACTGCAACCCCCGCCTTGGGCTCCGTTGCGCCGTATACCACTCGCTGCACACGTGAATGAACGATCAAACCAGCGCACATGCTGCAGGGTTCGAGCGTCACGTACAGCGTGCTTCCCGGCAAACGATAGTTCTCCCGACTCAATGCCGCGTCGCGAATGGCGACCATCTCAGCATGGGCGCTGGGGTCGTGACTGGAGATCGGACGGTTGAAACCGCGGCCGACTATCTGGCCATCCTGCACCACCACCGCACCGACCGGGACTTCCCCGAGCCGCGCCCCTTCAGCGGCGAGCGCCAAGGCCTCGCGCATGAATTCGTCATCACGGGAACGATCAATGATCATCGGTCTTTTCATCTAATCAATCCGGCTACTACCGCCCTCTCAAACCACTTCAATCGCCGCCATCAATCCAGTTTCCATGTGATCGATCACATGGCAGTGGAACATCCAAACCCCGGGATTATCCGCAACCAGCGCGATGCGTGCCGTTTCGTTCTTGCCGAGCAGGTAAGTATCGGTGTACCAAGGATCGATGCGCTTGCGATTGGACGAAATGACTTTGAAGGTCAGCCCGTGCAGGTGAATTGGGTGCTGATACTGGCTGAGGTTGCGCAGTTCGAATATGTAGTGCCCGTCTTTTTTCAACGTAGCAATGGGACGGTCCGCACAGGTTTTGTCGGTGATGTCCCACGCCTGGCCATTGATCTGCCAAAAGGTGAATGCGCCGCCCTGTCCGGCATCGCTGGACAGCGTGCCAGCCCATTCGAAATTGAAGCGCAGGGTTTCCGCTCGCTGCAGGTCCGGCTCGGCGACCGGATTGGCGGGCAGCGGTGCCGGCCAATCGCCCTCAGCCTCAGCGGTGACCACGGAGGCGAGCGTCGCCAGCCGCAGCGGGCCGTTGCGCAATGAAAGCGCCGCTCCGGCAGGAGGGACTTTCACGGCCAGGTCAATGCGCATGCCCGGCCCTAGCCAATAGGCTTTACCTAGCGGCCGCGGCGCGATCGGGTGGCCATCGATCGCGTAGATACGCGCGTCGCCACCTGGCAGGTTCACGCGGTAGGTCACCGTGTTGGTGAGGTTGATGAGGCGCAAGCGCACGACTTGACCCGCCGGCAGCTCAAGGGTTGGCGCGTGCTCTCCGTTGACGGTCGACAGCACACCGGGCGTCCCTCCACGCGCAGCTTCTCGCGGCACGCTGAAGTCGGTGAATGCACCCTGCTGGTCGACATGCCAGTTCTTCAGGCTCAGCGTCCGCTCATGGCGAAACCCGCTCGGCTCACGTTCGTCGACAATCAATGGCCCCACCAGACCGCGCCCCAGCTGCTCGGCGCTCGATGTATGTGGGTGATACCAGAAACTACCCGCATCCGGGACCTGGAACAGATAGTCGAACGACTCGCCCGGCAACACAGGCAACTGCGAAACATAGGGAACCCCGTCCATGTTCAGCGGCAGGCGGATGCCATGCCAATGAATCGTGGTGGGCTCCGGCAGGTGATTGATGAAGCGCACCCGCAGCCACTCGCCCTGCCTGACGCGCAGTTCCAATCCAGGCGCCTGCCCACCGTAGCACCAAGCTGGCGTCCGGGTGCCCGCGATCAACTCGATATCGGCTGGAGCGGCAATCAGCTCGTAATCATGGGTCACGGGGTCAGCGGGGCGGCCGAGCCAGTAACGTGCTCCACCACCGACAACGCCCAGCGCTGCGAGCCCGGCTAGACCGGTCAGCATTTTTCTTCGCGTAAAAGTCATTTCATTCTCATCGGAACTGCACAAGCCGTTACACCAAACAACCAGATTGGAATCGCTCGCATTTGCGACATGCTACAGCGTCGCGAGCCTGCTCGCAGCCTCAGAGCCATGGCGCCTAGACAAGCCCTTTGGTCACCAGCTGCGAACCCTTGCCCCTGGTGTCGCGTCTACCGCTCAGACACTCATTCAACTTTGAGGAGGCGCCATGCACACCACTGCCGTCCAGGCCAAGGGCGAAGTCAGCCGTGGCATAACCTGGCTCGCTCGGAGCGGCTACGCCGCGCGAGGCGTTGTCTATCTGATTATTGGCGCATTCGCGTTCATGGCCGGCATCGGCAGCGACAAAACCGTCGGTACCAAAGGCGCCATTCAGCAATTGTTAGGGCAGCCCTTCGGGGAGACCTTGCTCTGGATCATGGTGGTCGGCCTCGTAGCATACGTGGCGTGGCGCCTGACGCAGGCGATCACCGACCCGGAAGGTCATGGCACCGACGCCAAGGGATTAGTGATCCGCGCAGGTCTCGTCGGCAGCGCGGTGGCCTATACACTGCTCGCCCTGTTCACCCTTGGTCTGCTTGGCAGCTCCATTGGCAGTTCTGGCAACGGCGGAGGCTCAAGTGGCGAGGACTTCCTGTCGGGCCTGCTGGGTTGGAAATATTCGAACTACCTGATCTACCTGGTTGCGCTGGTGCCTCTCGGTGTCGGTATCGCGCACATCATCAAAGGCTGGAAAGCGAAGTTTGAAAAATACTTTTACGCGTCCGAACACGTCATGAAATGGGTTCGGCCGATTTCACGCGCAGGTCTGATTGCCCGTGGCGTCGCCTTTCTGGTGGTTGCCGGTATGCTTTTCACTGGCGGTAGTCGCTACAAGCCAACCGACCCACCGGGGCTTGAAGATGCGCTGAATGCGTTGCAATCCCTGCCGTTTGGCACCTTCTGGCTATCGCTGGTAGGCCTTGGGTTGGTGGCCTTTGCGCTCTACAGCTTCGCTGAAGCGATCTGGCGACGCATCGATACGCCAGCTGTCATGCGCTGACTGGCGCGCTGCAAAACAGAAGCCCCGGCAAACCGGGGCTTCTTCGTTCTTTACCAAAGCATCCGCAGGATCATTCCCACTCGATCGTCGCTGGCGGCTTGCTCGACACGTCGTAGGTGACGCGCGAGATGCCCTCGATTTCGTTGATGATGCGGTTGGAGACCTTCTCCAGCAGCTCGTATGGCAGGTGAGCCCAGCGCGCGGTCATGAAGTCGATGGTTTCCACTGCACGCAGCGCGACGACCCAGGCGTAGCGGCGACCGTCGCCAACCACACCGACCGATTTGACCGGCTGGAACACCACGAACGCTTGGCTGGTCTTGTGATACCAATCGAAGTTGCGCAGTTCCTGGATGAAGATGTGGTCGGCGCGACGCAGCAGGTCGGCGTATTCCTTCTTCACTTCGCCGAGGATCCGCACGCCCAGCCCCGGGCCCGGGAATGGATGCCGATAGACCATGTCGTACGGCAAGCCCAGTTCCAGGCCGATCTTGCGGACTTCGTCCTTGAACAGCTCACGCAACGGTTCGACCAGCTTGAGGTTCATCTCCTCCGGCAGGCCACCGACGTTATGGTGTGACTTGATCACATGAGCCTTGCCATTCTTCGCACCAGCGGACTCGATGACGTCCGGGTAGATGGTGCCTTGGGCGAGGAACTGGATGTTGTCCAGCTTGCTGGCCTGGGCATCGAACACGTCGATGAAGGTACGGCCGATGATCTTGCGCTTCTTTTCCGGATCGGCTTCGCCAGCGAGGTTCTCGAGGAACTGCGCCTCGGCATCGGCGCGAATCACCTTGACGCCCATGTTCTCGGCGAACATCGCCATCACCTGATCGCCTTCGTGCAGGCGCAGCAGGCCGTTGTCGACGAATACGCAGGTCAGCTGGTCACCGATGGCCTTGTGCAGCAGCGCCGCGACTACCGAGGAGTCGACGCCGCCGGACAGGCCCAGCAGCACATTGGCCGAACCGACCTGAGTGCGTACCTGCTCGACCAGATCGTCGACGATGTTGGACGGTGTCCACAGCGCTTCGCAGCCACAGATGTCCAGCAGGAAGCGCGACAGGATGCGCCCGCCCTGACGGGTGTGGGTCACTTCCGGGTGGAACTGCACGCCGTAATAGCGGCGGTCGTCATCGCCCATGGCGGCAATCGCGCAGCTCGGGGTGCTGGCCAGGATATGGAAGCCTCCCGGCAGGTCAGTGACCTTGTCGCCGTGGCTCATCCAGACGTCGAGGCCGAACACGCCGTCATCGTCCATATGGTCTTCGATGCCGTCGAACAACTTGGACTTGCCGACCAGGTCGACGCGCGCATAGCCGAACTCGCGCTCATCCGAACCCTGGACCTTGCCGCCGAGCTGCTCGGACATGGTCTGCATGCCGTAGCAAATGCCGAACAGCGGTACGCCCAGATCGAATACGGCCTGAGGTGCACGCGGGCTGCCTTCGGCGTGCACCGATTCCGGGCCGCCAGCGAGGATGATGCCGCGCGGCGCGAAGGCGCGGATGTCGTCTTCGCTCATATCCCAGGGATGCAATTCGCAGTAGACGCCAAGTTCGCGCACGCGACGGGCGATCAGCTGGGTGTACTGCGAGCCGAAATCCAGGATCAGGATGCGGTGAGCGTGAATGTCAGGATGAGCCATGTGGGCATCTCTCGTGGTAGTCACAAATGACACGGGGCTGAGTGAACAGCCCCGTTATTCATACTTCAAATCGATTTGCCGCGTTGCGAGCGACGGGCAGGCAAGGCGGAGGAAAACGAGAAAGCGGAGTTTGCTGAAGCAAATGAGCATTTCGAGTTTTTCTCCAACGCAGCATGACCTAGCGCAGCAGCGTCAGATCTATTTTTCAACCAACCCGGTAGTTGGGCGCCTCTTTGGTAATCTGCACGTCATGCACGTGGGACTCGGCCATGCCGGCACCGGTGATGCGCACGAACTGCGGATGAGTCCGCATGTGATCGACGGTGGCACTGCCGGTGTAGCCCATAGAGGCGCGCAGGCCACCCATCAGTTGATGAATAATCGCCGCCAGACTGCCCTTGTACGGCACGCGCCCCTCGATGCCTTCGGGCACCAGCTTCTCAGCGCCAGCCGACGAATCCTGGAAATAACGATCCGAGGAGCCCTGCGCCTGGGACATGGCACCCAGCGAGCCCATGCCGCGGTAGGCCTTGTAGGAGCGGCCCTGGAACAGCTCGATCTCGCCTGGCGCCTCCTCGGTACCGGCGAACATCGAGCCCATCATCACGGCATTGGCGCCGGCAACGATGGCCTTGGACAGATCACCGGAGAAGCGAATGCCGCCGTCGGCGATCATCGGCACGCCAGTGCCTTCCAGCGCGGCGGAAACATTGGCGATGGCGGAAATCTGCGGCACGCCAACACCGGCGACGATGCGGGTGGTGCAGATCGAGCCCGGACCGATGCCGACCTTGACCGCATCAGCGCCCGCCTTGACCAGATCCAGCGCGGCTTCGGCGGTGGCAATGTTGCCGCCGATCACCTGCACCTGCGGGAAGTTGTCCTTCACCCAGCGCACGCGGTCGAGCACACCGCGCGAATGGCCGTGCGCGGTATCGACCACGATCACGTCAACGCCAGCAGCTGCCAGTGCTTCGACTCGCTCGGCCGTATCAGCGCCAGTACCCACTGCAGCCCCGACACGCAGGCGACCCTGGTCGTCCTTGGACGCCAGCGGGTAGGTCTTGGCCTTCTCGATATCACGGAAAGTGACCAGGCCGCGCAGATGGAAATTGCTATCGACCACCAGCATCTTCTCGATGCGGTGCTCATGGAGTTTGGTCTTGATTTCTTCGAGGCCGGTGCCTTCCTGCACGGTGATCAGCTTTTCCTTCGGCGTCATGATTGCAGCAACCGAATCACCGACATTCGGCGTGAAGCGCAGGTCGCGCCCGGTGACGATACCCACCAGTTCTTTGCCCGACACCACGGGAAAGCCCGAGAAGCCCAGCTCGCGTGCCTTGCGCAGCAGCTCGCTGATCTTGGTTTCAGGGCTGACGGTGGCCGGATCGTGAACGATCGCTGTTTCGTGACGCTTGACCTTGCGTACTTCGGCGGCCTGCTGCTCGACATTCATGTTCTTGTGAATGATGCCGATGCCGCCTTCCTGCGCCATGGCGATGGCCAGGCGAGCTTCGGTGACGGTGTCCATGGCAGCCGAAACCAGCGGGATGTTCAGCTCGATGTCGCGGGTCAGGCGGGTCTTGAGGCTGACATCCTTCGGCAGGACCTCGGAATATCCCGGGATCAGGAGAACATCATCGAAAGTCAGGGCTTCTTGGCTGATACGCAGCATGGCGGGGGCTCCCAGGCGGGAAAAAGGAAGCGCGGCATTATACCCACGCGGCCCCTTGCGCTCAATGCAGTTGTGAGGTCCGTGGTGCACTCGCCACTTCGCTGGGACTGGAAAATGACTGACCGGTCACTCCTGTGCGACCACCACCGCAACCTTGAAGCCAAGGCGCGCAGCAAACTCGTCAAGAAATGGCTGGCTGAATACAGCCTCGCCCCAACCGTTGAAGATAAAGCCGAGGTTGGAGAAACCGCAGGCAGGAATGAACAAAAACCCGTTGATGTCGTCCTCGTGACCACATTCCGGGCAGGCAAAGGTATCGGTCTGCGCCGGCATCCACTCATCGAGACTTTCGAATAGCGCTTCTCCGATTTCGCGGCGACATTCGGGGCATCCCGCCTCCTCCGCAAAATCCCGGGTTGGCGTATAGATGCAACGCTTGGTCACTACTTCCAGCCCGTTGATCGCCTCGCCGAACGGCAACCGCTCCGGATGCAGCACGACGCTGCGCGCGCCCGATCCGATCGCATACCCCATGCCGCCAACGCCGCGGCCGCAGGTGGTTGGCAGCGCCTCGACGATGCGTCGTTCGGCCAGCCAGCGCAGAATCATTCGCGCCTTGGCTTCATGGCCGGGAAACGTGGAGATACGCGGCACGACGATGGCTTGAGTGTGGCTCATGACTGACTCGAAAGGAGGCGACGAAGGCCGCGCAGCTTAATGCGCTTCGGCGAGAGGTCAATGCTGATCCGTCGCCTGCTATCCGTATAGCCTCCAGCGTTCAGCGCTCTTGCCGCAGTTTTCCCTTATCATCGCCACCATGCTCAAAGATCCCTTCCAACGCCTCAACCTCGACCGCGAAGTGCTGACTGTCAGCCAGCTCAACGGTCGCGCGCGGCTACTGCTCGAAGACGTGTTCGCCCAGGTCTGGGTCGAAGGCGAGATTTCCAACCTGGCCAAGCCGGCATCCGGGCACATCTATTTCACGCTCAAGGACAAAAACGCGCAGGTCCGTTGCGCGCTGTTCCGGCAGAACGCCCTGCGCGTGCGTCAGGCTTTACGCGACGGCCTCGCAGTAAAGGTGCGCGGGCGTGTTTCGCTGTTCGAAGGACGCGGCGACTATCAGCTGATTCTCGATAATGTCGAGCCGGCTGGCGACGGCTCGCTGCGCCTGGCTTTCGAAGCGCTGAAAGAAAAACTCGATGCCGAAGGTCTTTTCGCTGCCGCAGACAAGCGCGACCTGCCCGCTCATCCCAGGCGCATCGGCATCGTCAGTTCGCCTACCGGTGCAGTGATCCGCGACATCATTTCAGTGTTCCGTCGCCGTGCGCCGCACGTCGCACTGACCTTGGTGCCGACACCAGTCCAGGGCCGCGAAGCGACCGCCCAGATCGTCCGCGCACTGGAACTGGCCGATCGTGGCGGCTTCGATGCACTGATTCTGGCGCGGGGCGGCGGCTCGCTGGAGGACCTCTGGTGCTTCAACGAAGAAGCGGTTGCGCGCGCCGTGGCGGCATGCGAAACGCCAATCGTCTCTGCCGTCGGCCACGAGACCGATGTCTCCATCGCCGATTTCGTCGCCGACGTTCGCGCACCAACGCCATCTGCTGCGGCCGAACTCCTGGCGCCCAGCAGCGCCGACGTGCGCCAGCGACTCGAAGGACTGCGCCAGCGGTTGTTGCTGCGCATACGGGATCGGCTGCATCGCGACGCCGTGCGGCTGGACGGTCTGACCCGACGTTTGCGTCATCCTGGCGAGCGAGTGCAACAGCAGGCGCAGCGCATCGACGATCTGGAGCAGCGGCTGCTGCGCGGTATCGACCGTCGGCTTTGCGCCGGTCAGGAACGCCTGGCGCGCCTCGACACCCGACTTGCGGGACAACACCCGGGCAGAGCGCTGCATCTGCTGCGCCAGCGCCTCGATCACCTCTCCAGCCGCCTACCCCGGGCGATGCAAGACACTTTGAAAGGTCGTCGTCAACAATTACAAGGGCTGGCGCAGACGCTGAATGTCGTCAGCCCGTTGGCAACCCTGTCACGCGGCTACAGCATTCTGCTCGATGAGCGCGGCCACGCCGTTCGCCGGGCCGACCAGACCCAGCCAGGCCAGCGTCTGAAGGCGCGCCTGGGCGGCGGCGAGCTGGACGTGCGCGTCGAGGACAACCACCAGACGCCCGTCACTTTGTCATTGCTGGACTGACCTACCCATTACTCAGGATTCTCATGCGCTTCGCCCTTGCCCTGCTCCTCTGCCTGACACTCCCCGCCCATGCCGACGGCTTTCTCACTCGCCTGTTGAACAAACCTGTGCCAGGTGGCGTCGCCGTGATCGGCCTGGGCAACGATGCCAGTGCGCCGAGAGTGCGTTACGACGGCAAGCCCGTGCTGGTGGTGCGCGAGGACGATCAACGCTGGATTGCCATTGTCGGGATTCCGCTAACGGTGAAAGCCGGCCAGCAGTCGCTGGATATCGATGGCCAATCCAGGAGCTTCCGGGTGGAGCCGCGCACCTACCGCGAACAGCGCATCACCCTGAAGAACAAGCGGCAGGTCAATCCCAACCCCGACGACCTTAAGCGTATCCAGCGCGAGCTGGACGAGCAGACCCGGGCCTACCAGCAATTCAGCGCGCGGCAACCCAGCAATCTGCTGTTCGACAAGCCGGTCAACGGCCCGCTGTCCTCGCCGTTCGGGTTGCGCCGCTTCTTCAACGGTGAAGAGCGCAACCCACATTCGGGTCTGGACTTCGCCGCTAAGGCCGGCACGCCGATCAAAGCTCCGGCGGCGGGTAAAGTGATCCTGACCGGCAACTACTTCTTCAACGGCAACACCGTATTTGTCGACCACGGCCAGGGACTGATCAGCATGTTCTGCCACCTCTCGCAGATTGGCGTGAAGGTCGGCGACGAACTCTCGCGCGGCGCCGTGCTGGGTAAAGTCGGCTCCACCGGCCGGGCCACCGGACCGCACCTACACTGGAACGTCAGCCTCAACGATGCCCGGGTCGATCCGTCGATCTTCATCGGTGCCTTCAAGCCCTGACTGCAAGGAAATGACATGCTCATCAATGTTAAGGAATCCACTCTCCTCATCATCGACATCCAGGAACGCCTGTTTCCCGCCATCGAAGGTCATACCGCGTTGGCCGAGCACAGCGCCTGGCTAACGCAGATCGCCCAGCGTGTCGAGGTGCCGGTGCTGATCACCGAGCAGTACAGCAAGGGACTGGGCCCGACGATCGCCTCGCTGCGCGACGGCATGGCAGATGAGGCGATCATCGAAAAGCTGCACTTCTCTGCGGCGCGCGACGGCGAGCTGTTCAAGCGCCCCGGTGGCGAGCGCAAGCAGTTCATTGTCAGCGGTATCGAAACCCATATCTGCGTGTTACAGACGGTGCTCGACCTGCTGGCTCGCGGTAATCAAGTCTTCGTCGTCGACGAAGCCGTCGGTTCGCGGCGCGCCAGCGACAAAGCGCTCGGCCTGGCACGCATGCAGCAGGCCGGTGCCAGCATCGTTTCGCGGGAAATGGTCGCCTTCGAGTGGATGGAGCAGGCCGGGACCGAGCTGTTTCGCAGCATCAGCCGCGAGTTCATCCGCTGATATGGGCCTGTTCTCTATGGCGATCCATGGCCTGACGCTAACTGACCGTGAGCGCGCCCATGCAGGATGAATTAAACGTCTGGCTGGCATGGCTGAGCGAGCATGCGGAGCTGCAGACGCTGGTCGCCAGCGCAGCGCTAATATTCGCCGCCTGGCTCGCCAACTGGGTGGTCAAGCGGATTCTTGTCCGTGGCCTGTACAAGGTACTGCGCAGCACACGGGAAACCGAGCTGCAGGATTTCGGCATTATCCGTCGACTGTCCAACATCGTACCGGCGCTGGTGCTGTCGATTGGTGTGAACGCTGTTCCCGGCTTGCCGGAGGCGGCCGTCACGGTCGTGCGCAATGTCTGCGGTGGCTTCATCGTACTCACCATCGCCCTCGCTCTGGGCGCGCTCTTGGACATCATCAACATGATGTACCAGCGCCGGGCCGATGCGCATGTGCACCCCATCAAGGGCTATCTGCAGGTAGTCAAGATCGTGCTGTACGCGGTCGCCACCATCTTGATCATCGCCACCTTGATCGACCGTTCGCCGCTGATCCTGCTATCCGGACTCGGCGCCATGGCGGCGGTCCTGATGTTGATATTCCAGGACACCATTCTGTCGCTGGTGGCCAGCGTACAGATCACCTCCAACGACCTGATCCGTGTCGGTGACTGGGTGGAAATGCCGCAGTTGAACGTCGACGGTGATGTCATCGACATTGCCCTGCACACAGTAAAAGTGCAGAACTGGGACAAGACCATCAGCAACATCCCGACCAAGCGCTTCATCAGCGATTCGTTCAAGAACTGGCGCGGCATGCAAGAAAGCGGTGGAAGGCGGGTCAAGCGCAGCCTTTTTCTCGATCAGCAAAGCGTCCACTTCCTCAATGGCGAGGAATGCGAGCACCTGCATCGCTTCAACCTGCTCGATGATTACCTCACCGAGAAACGCCGCGATATCGATGCCTGGAATGCCAACCTCAAAGAGCGTGGCAAGGAGCCGGTGAACACGCGGCGCATCACCAATATCGGCAGTTTCAGAGCCTACGTGGAGCGCTACCTGCGAAGCCATAGTGGTATCCACCAGGGCATGACCCTGATGGTGCGCCAGCTAAGCCCGACCGCTGACGGATTGCCACTGGAAATCTACTGTTTCACCAACACCGTGGCCTGGACACAGTACGAAGCGATCCAGTCGGACATTTTCGACCACTTGCTGGCGATCCTGCCGGAATTCGGCCTGCGGGTATTCCAGCATCCGAGCGGTGGTGATATGCGAGAGTGGCGTGATTCACTGCATCAGCCGGGCCCGCCGGCATTGCAGCAACCGGAAGGACATCCGGCCGAGGAAAGACGTTAATCGTAGGTTGGCGCTGAGGCACGAAGCCGCTGAAACCGCCTTGGGCGCTGCCCATGCGTCATCCCTGACACCAGCGCCGCGAACCGCACCAACAGGCCCCGCGCCTCAGCGCCAACCTACGTCCGGAGCGGGAATTGCTCTCGCTCCTGTCGCGATGAATCAGAAGCTCATGTCGACCCGCGCCCAGTACGTGCGACCCGGCTCGTTGATGCGCTCGTCAGCCGACAGGCCGATACCCGCATTGCCGGCCTGGTTGAGGTGCTCGCTGTAGGCCTTGTCGAACAGGTTGTCGATGCCCGTGCTGAGCTTGAAGTTCTGATTCACGCGGTAGGCGCCGTTGAGCGAGAACACGCCGAAGCCCGCGCTTTCGTCGAAGTCCTTGCTGGTCACGTTACCCTTGCCTTCTGCCACGCGATTCTGCGCCGCCACCGCGCGCCAGAGGCCGGCCGCACTCCAGTCACCCTGCACGTAGGTCAGGCCCAGGCGCCCTTCGAGCGGCGGCATCTGAGGCAGCGCCTCGCCATCGGAGCTGTTCTTGCCCCAGGCGTAGGCCAGGCTGGCATCGGTCTTCCAGTTGGAGTTCAGGCGGTAGCTGGCGCCCAGCTCGCCACCGGCGATACGGCCATCGATGTTGTCGGCGCGCGAACTGGACATGCCCATCATGTTGGTCTGGTAGCTGAACAGGATGTAGTCACGCACCTGCCCAACATAAGCCGACGCCCAGGCCTCCAGCGGTCCCTGGCTGTATTGCATGCCGAAATCCAGCTGCGTGGTCTTTTCCGGCTGCACGTTGGCGAAGGCATCGGCACCACCCGAGAACAGCTCCCAGTAATCAGGGAAACGCTGCGTATGGCCAAGGCCGACATAAGCCGTCGCGGGAAGCGATTGCAGATCATGCTCGTAGCGCAGGAAGCCGCTCGGCAGATTGTCGCTGCGGCTGTCGCCGGCCGACGCGCCGGTGCTGCGGTAATCCTTCGCAGCGGCATGATCCAGGCGTGCGCCGCCGATCACCCGGCTGTCGTCATCCAGGTCGCGAGTCAGCTCGCCGAACAGGCCATAGTTGTGGAAGACGGCGTCCTTGTTCCAGGCGAACCGATCATGCTCGGTGAGTGTGCCGGTCATCATGTTGAAACTGGAGGTGCGCTTGCGATGCTCGTTGCGTTGCGCATCCACACCCGCCACCAGCTCGTAGTCGCTCCATTGCCAGGTTGCCGCCAGACGTCCACCCAGCGTACGCCGGTCGACGTTGCTGGCCATGGGATTGGCCATCATGCCCATGCCCGAGGGCGTACGCAGGCTGTAGTTGTCCATCACGTGATCGGCATAGTTGTAGTAGACCCGCGCCTCGATCTTCTGCAGCACCTCACCGATATTGTCCTGCTCGAAGCGTAGGGCGATGCTCTCGCGCTCGAACTGGCTACCGTCCATGCCGCGCCCGGCGTAGCGGGCTTCACCATCGCCGCGACCGACCGTCAGCTCCAGCAGCGTGTCTTCGTCCGGCGTCCAGCCGAGCACCAGATCCGTGCTCCACTTGTCCCAGCGCGAATGCACGACGTCGCCGTTGCCGTCCTGGTAGTCATCGGAGTCGGAGCGGTTGGCCAGCAGGCGGATATAGCCCTGTTCGCCACCGGCGGCGGCATCGATATTACGGTCGAAGCGGCCATCGGAGCCGACCAGAAAGCTGGCATCGACTCGCCCGCCCAGTTCGCTGAAGTCTTCCGGATCACGTTCGAAGAGGATGGTCGCCGCCGAGTTACCCGGCCCCCAAATCACCGTCTGCGGGCCCTTGATCACGGTCAGTGCATCGTAGTTTTCCGGGGTGATGTAGGAGCTCGGCGAGTCCATGCGGCTTGGGCAGGCCCCCAGCATCTCGGCACCGTTGGCCAGTAGTTTCAGACGCGAACCGAACATGCCGCGGAACACCGGATCGCTGTTGGAGCCGCCGCCACGCACGGCGGAGAAGCCGGGAATGGTTTGCAGGTAATCACCCGCGTCGCTGGCCGGTACCGGTTGGCGGGGAATCTTCGGATCGGTCGTTACCGTCAGCGGTGATTGCTGGCCGACGCCGGTGATGACCATCGGCGCCAGCTCGACGGCATCGGATTGCTCTGCATGAGCGGAGTGGTCGGCTTCGGCAGCCAGCGCGCTGCCGGCGAGCATTCCCAGCAGCGCGGCATGGGCGAACTGCCAACGCAGACGCGAGGGTTGAATCGAAAAACGCTCAGACAGGCGCACGCGCGCCATACAGCCATGAGTAATGCTGGACATAAGAACTTCCACTTCTGCATGTGATTAGGCCGCAGTGAGGCGGCTGATTACGGTCAGCAGTGGAAATGCGGTGGCGCGCGGGGATGGCCGCTGCCGCGGCGCAGCGCAGGAATCTGCGGCTGCTCGGGAAGTGAATGGAAGTAAGCCGGCGCGTGGCGCGGCAGGACCAGATCTACAGAGACGGTGAGCGGCGGGTTGACCGTCAATAGCTCGCAGTAGCCGCAAAGTTCGAGTGCGGCGAGCCAAGCGGGCTCACCGGCACGCATCTGGTCGTGATGACCGCGAGCAGCTGAATCATGCTCGGCATGGTGGTGAGGCTGCCCATTGGCCTCTGCGGCCTGGATGGCGGAGTACAACGGACCGACATGGATCATCAGCATGGCGAACAGGCCAAGCCAGATGCTTAATGTCGAAAGCCGTTTGCGTGCCACCGGAGTGTCCTTCGTGACCAGATGTTATGGAGTGGCGGGATGATCGCACAGCCGTTTCATCTCGACCGCTGCGACATGAGGCCGCAACGCCTGAGCAAGCAAGCTTGGTTTTTTACCGGCAAGCCAGCACAAATCACCAGAAAGCCAGAAGCACAGCAATAAAACATCAATTTTCTACAAGGCCTTGCAAGGCATAACCAGCAAGCAATAACTTTGCACCATAACCGATGCCCCTCGTGGGCAGAGAAGCTGCTCGCTCAAGATTGCCTGGGGACACAAGATGACCATGCTCAAGAACCCATCGAAAAAATATCGCGCCTTTCCGGCCATCGACATTCCGGACCGCACCTGGCCGTCCAGGATCATCACCGAGGCGCCGATCTGGCTGAGCTCCGATCTGCGCGACGGCAACCAGTCACTGATCGAGCCGATGGACGCGGCGAAGAAGATGCGCTTCTTCAAGACGCTGGTTCAGGTTGGCTTGAAAGAGATCGAAGTGGGCTTTCCGTCTGCGTCCCAGACCGACTTCGACTTCGTCCGCGAGCTGATCGAAGGGGGCCACATCCCCGATGACGTGACCATTCAGGTACTGACCCAAGCGCGCGAAGACCTGATCACCCGCACGTTCGAGTCCCTGAAGGGTGCCAAGCAGGCCATCGTCCATTACTACAACGCCACCGCTCCGAGCTTCCGTCGCATCGTCTTCAATCAGGATAAAGCCGGTGTAGTAGGCATCGCGGTCAGCGCCGCGCAGGTCGTCAAACGCCTGGCTGACGCGGCACCGGAAACCGATTGGCGCTTCGAGTACTCGCCAGAGGTGTTCAGCTCCACAGAAACTGATTTCGCCGTCGAGGTATGCAACGCCGTGATCGAGGTGTTCCAGCCGACGCCCGCGCAGAAGCTGATCCTCAACCTGCCGGCCACCATCGAAGCAGCCACGCCGAATATCTACGCCGACCAGATTGAGTATTTCGGCCGTCACATCAACAAGCGTGACTGCGTACTGATCAGCCTGCATACCCATAATGACCGCGGCACGGGCGTTGCCGCGACAGAGCTGGGCCTGATGGCCGGCGCTGATCGTGTCGAGGGCTGCCTGTTCGGCAATGGCGAGCGCACCGGCAACGTCGATTTGGTGACCGTAGCGCTGAACATGTATAGCCAGGGTGTCGACCCACAGCTGGACTTTTCCGACATCGACGCAGTGCGCAAAGTGGTTGAGGAATGCAATCAGTTGCCGGTGCACCCGCGTCATCCCTACGTCGGCGATCTGGTCCACACGGCCTTCTCCGGCTCCCACCAGGATGCGATTCGCAAGGGTTTCGCCCAGCAGGATCCGAACGGCGTCTGGGAAGTGCCCTACCTGCCGATCGACCCGGCGGACATCGGCCGTAGCTACGAGGCGGTAATCCGCGTCAACAGCCAGTCCGGCAAGGGTGGCATCGCCTATCTGCTGGAGCAGGAGTACGGCATCAGCCTGCCACGGCGCATGCAGATCGAATTCAGCCAGGTGGTACAGAAAGAGACCGACCGCCTGGGCTTGGAGATGAGCGCCAAGCAGATCTACGCACTGCTCGAGGCCGAGTATTTACAGGCGAGCGCGCCCTATACGCTCAAGAGCCATCGCCTGCAGGAAGAAAACGGCACCAGTGCGCTGGATGTGGAAGTCGCGAGCGGCGGCGAAACCACGCACTGGCGCGGCATCGGCAAGGGCCCGCTGGAGGCGCTGGTTGCCGGTCTGCCGGTCAAGCTGGAGATCATGGATTATCACGAGCACTCGATCGGCGCCGGCAGCAATGCCAAAGCCGCGGCGTACATCGAGGTACGCCTGGATGGTGAGCGGCCGCTGCACGGTATCGGCATCGACGAGAACATCACCACCGCCAGCATCCGCGCCCTGTTCAGCGCGCTGAACCGCGCGGTGCGCATGGCCGAGGCGAAGGCAGCCTGACCTCGACCGGCGATCTCCAGAATCGCCGGTCGCCTTTCAGAAGCAGAAAAAG
>NZ_AGSX01000102.1 GCF_000235745.1 Stutzerimonas stutzeri SDM-LAC
TGCCTACATCAACGGCATCACCCGGCTCAACGAATTCATCGGCCGCTGGGTGGCCTATCTGATCTTTCTGATCTTCGCGCTGCTGCTGCTCGAAGTGTTCATGCGCTATCTGTTCTCGAGCCCGACCTCCTGGACCAACGAACTCGGACAAATGCTGTTCGGCGCTTATGTAGTGCTATCCGGCGGCTACGTAATGGCGCACCGCGACCACGTCAACGTGGATCTGCTGTATGCCTCGTTCGGCCCACGCACCCGCGCCTGGGTCGACATCTTCACCTCCAGCATGTTTTTCCTTTTCATGGCCGCGCTGCTCTACTTCGGCAGCTCAATGGCCTGGGAATCGATTCAAGGCATGGAAACCTCCTATTCGGCCTGGAACCCGCCGATCTGGCCGATCAAGGCGATGATTCCGCTCGGCACCTTGCTGTTGTTGTTGCAGGGCATTGCCAAGCTGCTGCAGGACATCCTCATTGCGCTGGGCCGTGAATCGGTCAGCGATACCCGCCACGCGGGGGATGCGCCATGAGCATCGAAATCACCACGTTGCTGTTCTTCCTGACGCTGGTCTTCTTTCTTGTACTCGGACTGCCGCTGGCCTTCGTGCTGGGCGGTGTCTCGGTGCTGTTTCTGTATTTCACTTGGGGCGTCGATGCTTTCTATATGGTGGCCTCACAGATGTGGGGCACCATGGAAAGCTTCACCCTGGTGGCCATTCCGCTGTTCGTATTCATGGCCATGCTGCTGGAACGGACGGGCGTGGCGCGCGACCTTTATCGCATGATGCACCTCTGGTGCGGCGGGATGCGTGGCGGGCTGGCGATCGGCACGCTGGGCATCTGCGCGGTATTTGGTGCCATGGTTGGGATCAGCGGCGCTGCGGTGGTGGCGATGGGCACCATTGCCCTGCCGGCGATGCTCGAACGCGGCTACGACAAGCGCATGGTGCTGGGCTGCATCAACACAGGCGGGGGCTGGGGCATCCTAATCCCGCCGAGCATCATGATGATCCTCTACGCCATGATCAGCGGGCAATCGGTCGGCAAGATGTTCGCGGCAGGCGTGTTGCCCGGGCTGCTGCTGGTAGCGCTGACCGTCACCTACGTACTGGTGCGCTCGTACCTGCAGCCACACCTGGCGCCAGCTCTGCCGAAGGAAGAGCGCGGCACCTGGCCTGAAAAGTTGCGGGCGGTACGAGCCGTGCTGTTGCCGATCGGCATTGTCGTGATGGTGCTCGGTTCGATTATCGGCGGCCTCACCACGCCGACCGAGGCCGCCGCCATGGGCGTATTTGGCGCGCTGATTTCCGCCGCGGTGTACCGCAAGCTGAACTGGCCGATCCTGCAGGAAGCGGCCATCCGCACCTTCAAGCTCACCGGCATGATTGCCTGGATTCTGTTCGCGGCCCACGCGTTCAGCTCGGCCTATCAGGGCATGGGCGCGCAGTCGCTGATCGAAGGGTTGATGATGGATCTGCCGGGCGGCCGCTGGGCGATCGTCATATTCATGATGGCCATCGTCTTTGTCATGGGCATGTTGCTCGATCCGGTCGGCATCATGCTGATCACGTTGCCGGTGTTCCTGCCGATCGTTGCTTCGCTCGGCTTCGATCCGATTTGGTTCGGCGTGCTGTTCGTGATCAACATGGAGATCGGCTACATGACGCCGCCGTTCGGGTTCAACCTGTTCTATCTGAAAGGCATCGTCCCGCCCGGCATCACCATGAAGGACATCTACTGGTCGGTCATTCCCTTCGTGATCGTCAATATCATTGGCATGGGCCTGATCATGGTGTTCCCCCAGATCGCGACCTACCTGCCGAACACGCTGTTCTGATACAGGGCCCGCTGAAAATGAAAAGCCGGAGCAAATGCTCCGGCTTTTCATGCGCGTCTATCAGATGATGTTGGCGTAATCCGCCTCGATCCGATCCAGGCTCAGATGGTTGAGGAAGTTGGAAAAGCACATCCAGGCCGAGAGCGCGTTCAAGTCCTGGAATTGCTGCGGCAGGTACTTGGGCGGCACGACCATGCCTTCATCCACCAGTTGCCGCAGGGTGCGCATGTCTTCCAGCGTGGTCTTGCCGCAGAACAGCAACGGGATCTGCTCCAGCCGACCCTTTCGCACCGCGAGCTGAATGTAGTTGTAGATCATGATGAAACCCTTCAGATAGGACAGATCCTTGGTGAAGGGCAATCCATTCGGGAGCGAGCCGCGAAAAACCCGGCTGGCGTTGCTGTAGCACTCGTCCTCGCTGTAACCCTGATCACGGAAGAAGGCGAACACATCGAGAAAATCCGCGCCCTCCTCGGCCATGTGAATGGCGCGAGTGCGGTTGGTGAGCTTGCGCAGGCGGGTCGGATACGACGCGAAGGCGATGACTTCCATCAGTATCGCCAGACCTTCCTGAGTCACGGTGGACGACGGCGGCCCTTTGGCGAGAAAAGTGCAGATCGGCTGGTTCTGGCCGTTGAGCGTGGTACCGACATGCACCAGCCCTTCGTGAACCTCCAGCGCACGCACATCGCGCTCATTGAACATCGCATCGCTGCGAATCTTGATGTAGTCGGCGCCAGCGGCCGCATCGGCGAGGATGCCATCGGATTCGAACACGCGGATGACGCCCTCGCCCTCGCCGAACACCAGGTCCAGTCGCCGCTGCAGCATGTCCACCGCCTGCGGCGCGCTGAGGGTTTTCGCTTCGTCCTTGAGATCGCCTCGGTCGGCGATATTGTTGAGGTAGTCGGAGAGCATCAGACCGAGGTCGGCCAGCGTCGGGTCGCCGGCATGGAAAGCATCCGAGGCGGCGCCGTAGAGCTCTTGGGAGATCAGCCCGAAATCAGCGGTGCCGCGTGCTTCGAGCATGCGGATCACCATGCGGTATTCCTTGCACATGCGCCGCATGATCTGCCCGACCGGGTTGAACTGCCCCAGCTGTCGAGTGATATCACGCTCGATGTTCTGGAACTCTTCCTTCTTGGCGCTGGAGTCGAAGGCCAGCGGGCGACCTTCATAATAGGCGCGATCGATCTTCGGTAATTCATGACCGCCGGCAGCGAAGAAGCCCTGACGAACGTTGTCGTCCCATTTCACCGCATCGAGCACCCGCACCGGCGTTTGTGCCTCGACGATGCGATCGGATAACGCACGAACGGTGCTCTGGTACTCATCGAGATTGTTACGGGTATTCATCCGTACCTCGTCAGTGATGATCCGTAGCCTTGGGCTTATACATCAGCGGACCTTGGCGAACCGTGCACGGTTCGCCAACCAGGCCAATAGCGGGCCGCGAGATGGAGGTGCGAGCCATGGCGGGTTTCCGCCCTACCAAAGCACTACCTCCAACATCGGCACCTTCGAAGAATTCTGTAGGGCGGGTGAACCCCGCCGCTGAAACCACATACGTCGTCAAGGATACGTGCGGCC
>NZ_AGSX01000101.1 GCF_000235745.1 Stutzerimonas stutzeri SDM-LAC
TAGGCTGCCATCTCGGCCTTGCACCAGTCGATGATGTCCTGCTCGCTGACTTGCCCGGCCTGGCCGTCTCGCAGCACGACGCAGGCCTTGACCGTCTCGCCGCGCTTGGGATCGGGACAGGAGATCACGCAGCATTCCTGGATCGCCGGGTGGCGGTACATCAGGCTTTCCACTTCCGACGGCCAGACCTTGAAGCCGGACGCGTTGATCATTCGCTTGACGCGGTCGACCAGGAAGAAATAACCCTCTTCATCGTAGTAGCCCATGTCGCCGGTGCGGAAAAACCGGTGGCCATCCAGTTCGATGAAGGCGCGTTCGGTCTCTTCCGGCCGGTTCCAGTAGCCCTGGAACAGTTGCGGCCCGCGGCTGATGATCTCGCCCACTTCGTTGGGGCCGAGTTCCTGTCCGGTATTCAGATCGATGACCCGGCTGTCGACATCGAAGACCGGAATCCCGAGGCACTGCGCTTTGGGTCGCGGCACCGGATTGATATGGGTGGCGGCGATGGTTTCGGAAAGCCCATAGCCTTCGATGTAGCGCAGCCCGGTAAGCCGATGCAGCTTTTCCTCGACCGCTTTGGGCATCGCCGCGCCGCCGCCGCCCACGCTGACCAGGCTGGACAGGTCATAGCGCTCCAGCTCCGGATCGGAGAGAAAATCAATGGCCATGGTGGCGATGTTGACCCAGCCGGTTACGGCGTGGCGCTCGATCAGTTGCGCCGCGACCTTGCGGTCCCAGCGGGTCATGATCACGGCGGTGCCGCCGTTGTAGATCGGCCCGCTCATGGCGCCCTGCATGCCCGTGACGTGAAAGTAAGGCAGCGTGGCGAGAATCACCGATTCGCTGGTGCTGTTGGTCCAGACGATGCGATGGATGATCGTCGCCATCGCTGAACGATGGGTGTGCATGCAGCCCTTTGGCGCGCCGGTGGTGCCGGAGCTGTAGGGAAACACACAGAGATCGTCCGGGCCGGCTGTATGCGGACCTGCTGCATAACCGGCATCGAGCGCCTCACGCCAGGCGATACCGCCGTGGAAATCCGGCATGGTCGGCGCAGCCTGCACTTCGGCCGGCAGCGCCAGGTCGGTGGGCTGGCGAACGTATTCCGAATACGCAGCGACGATGACGTGACGCAGCTGCGCCGTGCCGACCAGCGGGGCGATGAACCCGGTCAGCTCCTGCCCGCAAATGGATACAGCCGCGCCCGTATCGTGCAGATAGTGCTCAAGTTCGGCGCTATGGTTCATCGGGTTGACCGGCACCACCACGGCGTCGGCGCGCAGGATCGCGTAATACGCGATGGTGAACTGTGGCGAGTTCTGCATGTACAGCAGCACCCGATCGCCCTTGGCGACCCCCAGATGCTGGAGGTAGCCGGCCAGCGCCTCTACTTCGCGCAGCAGCTCGGCGTAGGTGATCTGGGTGTCGTAGAAGATGATCGCCGTCTTGTCCGGGAAGCGCCGGGCGGCGATCTCAAGATTGGTAAACAGGCTGGTTTCCGGCACGCTCAGGTGCTTGGGCAGCTCTTCAGGCCAGACGGCGTGATGACGAGTGAACATTACAGAACTCCTGAATCGCAATTGAGAGCCAGATCAGCCAAGGCCCGCTCCTCGCACCAGCCGAGCCAGCCGCGGGTCTCGCTCAACGGCGTGATGGCGATGCGCTTGTCGCGCAGTGCGGTTACATCTAATTCGGGATCAATGATGTGTGCAGAAGAGTGCTCGAAACCAAGCCACCAGTACGGCAAACCGCGACCGTCATGGCCAGCCTGCAAGCGTGGCCGGACAATCGAGCCGCGTGACTGCCGGACCATTCGCAGGTGGCTGACACCTTCTGCTGAACAGGCAGGGAAATTCACGTTCCAGCAACATCCACCCGCTTGCCGACGCGACCAAAGCGCGCGAATAACGGTCGCAGCATGGGCTTCGACGCTGGACCAGTCGATTCGATCGCGATCATGAAAGGCCTGGCTCAGCCCGATGGCGGGAATACCAAGCACATCGGCGCTCATCACGGCGCCGAGCGTGCCGGAATAGGGAACCGAGTCGCCGATGTTCGCCCCGCTGTTGACGCCGGACAACACCAGGTCGGGCGGCGAATCCTGCAGCCATTCGGCCATGGCAAACATCACGCAGTCCGACGGTGTCCCGGAAACAGCGAAGCGCCGCTCGCTGTGCCGGTACACGCGCAACGGCGAATGCACCGAGATGCCCTGCCCGGTCCCACTCTGGTCGTGCTCCGGCGCAACCACCCAGACTTCTTCGGCCAGTTGCGCGGCGATTCGCTCCAGCAAAGCCAACCCAGGCGCAGCGATGCCATCGTCGTTGGTCAGCAGCACCCGGCGCAGCAAGGGCGCACTCATGTCGATTCTCCCGTCTGGGCAATGCGCCAGCCCGCGTCAGCGAGCAAGCCGGCGCGCTGGCCGACCTGTAGCGCATCGGCATTGCTGGCGTTGCCTTGCAGCGCTCGTGCGTAGACGCCCTGCAGAATCGCGGCGAGCCGGAACAGCGAGAACGCCACGAAGACGTGCCAGTTGTCGATGGCGTCGCGCCCGCTTTGCTGACAATAGCGCGCCAACACCTGTTGCTCGGACGGAATGCCCTGCGCCTGCAGGTCGATGCCGACCAGACCACGCAAACCGTCGACGCCAGCCGGTAGGTGATACGGCAGGCAGAAGTAGGCCAGATCCGCCAGTGGATGGCCGACGGTGGACAGCTCCCAATCCAGAATAGCCGCGACCCTCGCCTCGCCCGGCGCGAAGATCAGATTGCCGAGACGGTAGTCGCCGTGGGCGATGGCGCATTCGTCGCGCTGAGGCAGATGCTCCGGCAGCCACTGCATCAGGTTTTCCATCGCCGGCATGTCGCCTGAACGGGAGGCTTGGTACTGGCCGGACCAGCGCTTCACCTGCCGTGCAAAATAGCCCTGAGCCTTGCCAAAGTCGCCAAGGCCCACCGCCTCGACGTCAACCTGATGCAGCGCAGCCAGGGTATCGATGGCGGCCAGGTGGATCGGCTGGCGTTCGGCGACAGACAATTCGTCCAGGGCCGGATGGCCGAAGATCCGTCCTTCGACGTGGTCCATCACATAGAACGCGGTGCCGATGATGCTTTCGTCTTCACACAGCAGATGCACCGTTGGCACTGGCACGCGGCTGTGTTTAGCCAACGCGCGAATCACCTTGTACTCACGTTCGACCATATGCGCCGAGGGCAGCACCTTGCCCGGCGGCTTCTTGCGCAATACGTAACGGCGCCCGGCGCTTTCCAGCAAATAGGTGGGGTTGGACTGGCCGCCCTGGAACTGGCGAACCAGCAGATCGTCACCCAGGCTCGGCAGATGCTGGCGCAGGTATCGAGCCAGCGCTAGCTCATCGAACCGATGCGCGGGCAGAACGTCGATCAGCTCGGGTTCGTTCATCGCGGCGCCCTCAGCATGCCGTCTCGCCACCATCCGCGACGATCACCTGGCCGGTGATGTAGGCGCTGGCCGGTGCCGCCAGGAATACCGCCAGCCCCGCAATGTCCACCGGCTCACCAATACGGCGCAGTGGCGTTTTCTCGGCGGCACGGCGAACCCGCTCCGGATCATCGAGCAATGCCTTGGCGAAATCGGTACGCACCAGCCCCGGCGCGATGGCGTTGACGCGGATGCCCTTTGGTCCCCACTCCGCGGCGAAATTGCGCGCCAGTGCCGCTTCGGCGGCCTTTGATACGCCATAGGTGCCGATCACGGTGTTGCCGCGCAATCCCGCGATGCTGGACAGCATGATCACCGCACCTTCGCCACGCTCAGCCATCTGCGGCAGCACCATGTTGGAAAGCCAGAAGGTGCCCTTGACGTTGGTGTCCATGATCTTGTCCCAGGCGTCGTCGGTCAGCTCGCTGGTCGGCCCGTAAACCGGGTTGGTAGCCGCGTTGCAGACCAGCACGTCGATGCGCCCCCAGGTCTGCAAGGTGGTGTCGACCAGCCGTTGCAGGTCTTCCTTGCGCCCCACGTGGCACGGCACGGCGATGGCCTCGAAACCTGCGGCTTTCAGCTCGGTGGCAACGGCCTCGCAGGCGTCGGTCTTGCGGCTGGAAATCACCACTCGGGCGCCGCAACGGGCCATTTCTTCAGCGATGGAACGACCGATGCCACGGGTTGAACCGGTGATCAGCGCGACCTTTCCGGTCAGGTCGAATAATGGGTTGGTCATCAGACGGCATCCTTCTTGTTGTGTCGAGGCTTAGCGCTTGCTGGCGTAGCTTTTCAGTTCCAGCTTGGCGATGGTGTCCAGGTGCACCTCGTCCGGGCCGTCGGCCAGGCGCAGGGTCCGCTGGTGTGCCCATGCCTCGGCCAGGAAACTGTCCTGGCTGACCCCCTTGGCGCCATGCACCTGAATCGCCCGGTCCAGCACACGCAGCGCCATGCTCGGTGCGGCGGCCTTGATCATGGCAATTTCCTGGCGCGCAACCTTATTGCCGACGGTGTCCATCATGTGCGCCGCCTTCAGGGTCAGCAGGCGGGTCTGCTCGATCTCGATGCGTGAACGTGCGATGTCCTTGCGGATCGAGTCGAAGTCAGCCAGCGGCTTGCCGAACGCGACGCGCGAATGCACCCGCTCGCACATGGCCTGCAAGGCACGCTCGGCCACGCCGATGGTGCGCATGCAATGGTGAATGCGGCCCGGGCCGAGCCGTCCCTGGGCGATCTCGAAGCCGCGCCCTTCGCCGAGCAGCATGTTGCTGGCCGGCACACGAACGTTGTCGTAATGAATCTCGGCATGGCCATGGGGTGCGTGGTCGTAGCCGAACACGTTGAGCGCACGGACGATGTTCACGCCCGGCGTATCCAGCGGCACGAGGATCATCGACTGCTGCCGATGCCGCTCGGCGCCCGGGTCCGTCTTGCCCATCACGATGGCGATCTTGCAGGTGGTGGTCATCGCGCCCGACGACCACCACTTCTGGCCATTGATCACGTACTCGTCGCCTTCGCGGCGGATCTCGCAGGCGATGTTGGTGGCATCGGACGATGCAACCTCGGGTTCGGTCATCGAGAAGCAGGAGCGAATCTCGCCATTGAGCAGCGGCTTGAGCCACTGCTCCTGCTGCGCTGGCGTGCCGTAGCGCGCCAGCACTTCCATGTTGCCGGTATCCGGCGCGGAGCAGTTGAAGACCTCGCTGGCGACATGCGAACGGCCCATGATTTCGCAGAGGTGGGCGTACTCGAAATTGGTCAGCCCGGCGCCGTGCTCGCTTTCCGGCAGGAACAGGTTCCACAGTCCCTGTGCTCGGGCCTTGAGCTTCAATTCCTCGAGGATCGGCGGCGGTGCCCAGCGGTTGCTGGCGGTGGCGACCTGCTCGTGAAAGACGTGTTCGTTCGGGTAGATATGTTCATCCATGAACGCCGTGAGTTGCTGCTGGAGTTCCTGCGCCTTGCCGGTCAGTTCATACATCGCCGTCTTCCTTCTTGTTGTTGGGCATGAGGAAATCCACAGGTACGCCTTGCGCCTGCTCGCTGCCGGAGCGCAGCCGGAAGGTCGCCTCACCAATCGCCAGCAGGCGATCGTCCGCGTCGCGCACCTCACCGGAGCTATTGAAAATGCGTGTCCCACCGGCCCGTCGCCGACCGATGGCGCGTATCACACCGCCCGAGCATTGGCCGGTAAAGGTGGTATTGAGGACCAGAGTGATCGCCTTGCGCACCCGGCCCGGATAAGGGCAATAGGTGCCGGCTTCGGCCAGCACGACATCGAGCAACGCAGTCATCACGCCGCCATGAAGCACGCCGGCCATGTTCAGGTGGCAGGCCTGCACATCGAGTTCGATCACGGCTTCGTCTTCAGTCCAGGACACCTGACGATAGCCAAGCACCTGATGAAAGCCAGGCAGATCGCTGCCCCCACTGATCGGTAGATGATTGGTTCGGCTGTCGTCAACGGGCAGCTCCGTTTCCTGTCCGTTCATCGCTCGGTTACCGCGCAACGCGTTGCACCGAAACAGGAACATTGCATCTGGATGATGCTGACGATAAGGCGCATAGCGAGTCCTCTCGATTGTTTTTGTGGGGAGTCCTCTTCCTTTTAACGCTGGCATGCTTGAAACATCGCGTCAATTCGGAATCTAGTTCCATCAGGCAGAATTATGATGCCCCACAAACAGAACCGTCTAAGCTCAACCTCTGCTGGACGTAAGCAGATCAATCAGCCGCTGGGCGCCGAACTGATTGTCGAAAAAGGCAGCGATAGCTTTGTGCTAGCGCTTGAAAAAGCCTCGCGCTATGTTAGCTTTCGATCAGCCCTGCAAAAATCAGTTCTGCTGTGCGAAACACGGACACGGAACACGAGGCACAAAAGATCGCCTCAGCCAGATAATTACAACAAGAGGACGCGTTATGAAATCCATGCTCAAGAAGCTACTCGTTCCCGCCGGCCTGTTAGCGCTGGCAGTCTCCGCCATGAGCCCGCAGATGGCAGCCGCACAGGAAGTCACCAAATGGCGCGTGCAATCGCATTGGCCGAGTGCCAGTAGCTCCTATCAGGACAGCCTCGTCAGGCTTAAAAACGAAATCGAGCGGCGCACCGATGGTCGCCTGGAATTGCAGCTGTTCGAATCCGGCGCGCTGTTCAAGCCACAGGAAACCTTTAACGCCGTCAGCCGCGGCATCATCCAGATGGGCACCATCTCCCCCGGCTATGCCCAGGACAAGATGACGCTTGCCGGTATCGCCTCCGGTCTGCCGTTCGCCTTTCAAAACGTCTGGGAGGCTGCGTACTTCCATAAGCAGATGGGCTTCGAAGACATGCTCCGTGAGGAAGCTGCGAAGCACGGTGTCTATTGGTCGACCGACAAGGTCTACCCGACTGAAATGGTGGTGAAGAATCCGATCAACAGCTGGGAAGATTTCACCAAGCTGAAGATTCGCTCATCCGGCGCGCTGCAAAAGTTTCTCGACGAGGCCGGCGCTTCCACCACCTACCTGCCAGGGGGCGAACTGTACCCGGCGCTCGATACCGGCGTGGTTGATGGGGCCCATTGGGGTGCCGTGCAGGGTGCGGCGAGCATGAGCTTCTACGAGGTGGCGAAAAATCATGTGCGTCCCGCACTGAATATTGCCGGTACCGATGTGATCATCATCAGCCAGAAGGCGCTGGACAAGCTTTCCGAGCGCGACCAGGAAATCATCAAGCAGATTCTCGATGAACAGTTCTGGTACCGCACCAACGAGTATCTGTATCAGGAAGAAATCGCCCTGCAAAAGGTCATCAAGGAGCAGGGCGTGAAGGTCAACGTATTGCCGGATGATGTCCAGGCACGCCTCCGCGAGGTCGCGAAAAAGACCTGGGAAGAAGAAGGCAAGCGTAGCGACAAGTCAGCTGAAGCCTTGCAAAAACTCAAGACCTTCCTCAGTGACCTTGGCTACAAGTAATCCCCCTCGCCTGACCCACCCCGGCGCGGCCACGCGCCGGGAATGCGATTCGCTCAATCCTTGCTCGTGGGGCCCGCCATGC
>NZ_AGSX01000100.1 GCF_000235745.1 Stutzerimonas stutzeri SDM-LAC
ACGAGCTGCAGCTTGGAACTGCCGACAGCGCTCGCGCCCTTTACCACGGTCCGCTTTCGTCGAAACAACGGCGCGACCAACCGGACATGCTTGAACGCCGGCACACGCCTTCGGCTATTTAACCCAACCCATCCGCCAGAGGCTGAACCCTGGCTGGGTCAGCCCTCAATACCCGCGCTGGATGTCGATCACACCGCTTACGGACTGGCCGTTTTCCAGCGCGACAATCTTCTCGGCAATCTGGGCGATGGTCGCTTCGCGCAGGGTTCGCGCCGAAACATGCGGCGTGATAGTGACCTGCGGCATCTGCCAGAACGGATGCGAGGACGGCAACGGTTCTTCACGGAACACGTCGAGCACCGCGCGGGTCACCTTGCCCTCTTCAATGGCACGGCAAAGATCTTCATCGACCAGATGCTCGCCGCGACCAACATTGATCACCACCGCGTCAGGCCGGAGTTTGGCCAGCATCGAATGGTCGATGAGTTCGCGGGTGCTGTCGGTCAGCGGCAGCGTATTGACCAGCACCCGAGTCTCAGCAAGGAACTCGTCGAGCCCAGCCGCGCCGGCAAAGCTGTGCACGCCATCAATGCAGTGTGCGGACCGCGCCCAACCATTGACCGGATAGTCCAATGCCGCGAGCGTCCGCGCGACACGCTGACCGATATGTCCAAGCCCGAGCACGCCGATCGGCCACTCGCTGCGTTCGATGGGGCGGCGCAACTTCCATTGGCCGGCCGCCTGCTGTTCACGATAGGCATCCATGTCGCGGCTGATGCCGATCACGTGATAGGCCACGTATTCCGCCATCTGCACCGCCATGCCGGCGTCTTCGAGGCGAACAATCGGAATATCGCGCGGTAGATTCGGTATCCGCACCAGCGCATCCACGCCGGCACCGAGGTTGAACACGGCCTTCAACTGCGGCTCTTTATCGAACAGCGCTGCCGGTGGATGCCAGACGATGGCGTAATCAGCACCACAACTCGGATTGTCCGGCTGCCAGACCTGGATATCGGCGTCTGGCAACTGTTGCTGGATCAGGCTGGTCCAGCGCTCGGGTTTGGGGTCGGCGGCGACGAAGAGGATTTTCATGGGCACTCGGCTTCTGCTCGGTTGAAGGAAGGACTGCTGCCAGTTTGCCGTTAAATGGCGTAGACGTGACCGTTGGCCTCCAACAGCCGCAACAATGCCGGCCAGGTCAGTTTGGCGGCGCTGCCCAGTTCGGCCGATTGCTGACGGGTCGTCTCGATGGCAGCGGCCGACGGCATGTGAGTTGGGCCGCACGCCTGAGCCCGCACCTGAATTTCGCAGGCCTTCATCAGGAAATAGAGATAGGTGAAGGCTTCGGCGACCGTGCCGCCTGCCGTCAGCACACCGTGATTGCGCAGCATCATCATCCGCTTGTCGCCAAGGTCGCGGATCAGCCGCTCGCGTTCGCTGAGGTCCAGCGCCACGCCTTCGTACTCGTGATAGCAGAGGTGATCGAGGCAGAGCATCGCCGTCTGGCTCAGCGGAAGCAGGCCATCGCGATGCGCGGAGACTGCCACGCCATCCGGAGCATGCAGGTGCATCACCGCACCGGCGTCCTCACGGCCCATGTGAACCGCGCTATGGATGGTGAAACCGGCCGGGTTGACCCGGTGCAGGCTGCCGCTCTGGACGATCTGCCCTTCCTGGTCGACCTTCACCAACGACGAGGCGGTGATTTCCTGGAACAACAGCCCGTACGGATTGATCAGGAAATGATGTTCAGGCCCCGGTACGCGGGCGGACAGATGGGTGAACACCAGATCATCCCAACCGAAGTGCGCGACCAGCCGATAGGCCGCGGCCAGATCCTTGCGCACCTGCCATTCGGCTTCCCGATTCGTAGCGGTTGAATCTTGCATTGCATCTGCTCCGTTCATATCGAAGACGCCAGCCGGCGCGGTGCCTTGCAATGACGTCGCGACCGTCAGGCCTGTTCGGCGCTGACGGCGTGTTTGCGGTTTTCTTCTTCCTGCAGCGCCCGCC
>NZ_AGSX01000099.1 GCF_000235745.1 Stutzerimonas stutzeri SDM-LAC
CCCCTGATCGAGATATTGGTCGACCAGCCACTTGCCATGGGCGATGGATGCCCGCTGTGCCTGTTCGAGTTCCGCCATGAAAGCGTGCCCAACCGGCAGCGCCATGCGTCGGGTGGTCTGCCCCTGGGAATTGCTGATACGGCAACCGCCGGCCCAGGGGGTCGGCGTACCTGGATGTTCCATTACCTCTGCGGTAATGACGTGGTCACGGTATTCACACTGCATCATGGTCATGGTGTCACCTCGCCTGCTGGTGGCACGGGTTGGCCGCTGGAGCTCGCCCACGTGCCTGATGGTCCCCCTTCATCTCCGCTGAATTGCCACAGATCTCGAGCGCGCGGTGGCTCGGCATCCAGTGCTGCTTCTCCATTTGGTATAGCACAGGCGCGAAGGCTCGCAGCCCCGGTCATCGGAACCACAAGCCAGGTGAGAATGGTTACGGAAGGTTGTAGCGGGAGGGCAGGCGTCGCGGGGCGGCGCCTGTCGATTGCGGGTAACGTCAGGAATCAGGAACTGCGCAGTTGCTCGTCAGCCAGAAAATCCTCTTCCAGCAAGGCGTCGCGGCCTTCGACTTCGAGGGTCTCGCCTTCGAGCGGTGTCGGGGCTAAGGCGCGCTTGCTGCGCAGCTTGCCGAACTGATGGTTCAGTGCATTGTTGAGCTTGTCGATGGCGCCATCGACTGCCAGCTCCAGCGACGCCGCCTTGTGCGTGACGGACACTGGTTGCAGCCCCTTGGGGCGAGCCTCGATCTGGCAGCGCTTGTCCTGCGCGCCGGCCTTGACGCCGTTCTCGTCGTTCAGGTGCACCACGACGCGGGTGACTTCGTCGTCGAATCGATCCAGCTTGTCGGCAACACTGCCACTGACCCAGTCTACGAGACGGGCGCTGCCTTCGATGTGGTTATCGCTATGAACTTGGATCTGCATATGCTCTTCCTTCTACGCGATCGGGTAACCACCGTTCAGCCACAAACGGCCTGATCTAGGAATGCCACTATTGAGCAGAATAAGCAAGGCTAAGAAAGTCGCGTTTCGCCTGTGGTGCACGCCCCGTTGCAACAGGAACATCACCAGGCTGAATCAGCTGGCGGCGGTCAGCTTTTTCTTCGGGTAGATGTCGTAACGGCTGGACTTGCCTTCAAGGCTGTAGCCCGGCGTAGCACCGTCAATGGTCGGCGCCTTGCGTGGCCGTTTCACCACCACTCGATGGCTAGCCAGCACCAACGCCTGTTCGAGCAAGGCGCCGGCATCCAGATCATCACCCACAAAGGGCCGGAACAGGCGCATTTCCTTTTTCACCAGTGCGCTTTTTTCCCGATGCGGAAACATAGGATCGAGATAGATGACCTGCGGCGGCTCACCCTGCCACTGATCCATCAGCTCGATGGCATTGCCCGGCTGTAAACGCATGCGCTCAACGATAGAGCGCACCTCGGCATCTTCACCGCCACGTCGCAATCCATCCTCCAGCAGTGCGGCAATCAATGGCTGACGCTCGAACAGCACCACCTCGCAGCCCAGCGTCGCCAGCACGAACGCGTCTCGGCCGAGACCCGCCGTGGCGTCGAGCACACGGGGACGGATGCCGGGCTGGATGCCTACCGCCTTGGCGATCATCTGCCCGCTGCCACCGCCAAACTGGCGGCGATGCGCAGCGCCGCCTTCGACGAAATCCACCCGTACCGGCCCCGGCGCGTGAGGGCCGAGCAGCTGCAGTTGCAGGCCAGCCTCCCCGAGCTGCAGGGCGAACTCAGCCTCGTCCGCTTGCGTCGGGAGGTCCAGCCGCGACGCCCAGGCGCCGACCTGCTCCGCGAACTGCGGAGCGAGGGCTTCGATACGAACCAACGGGGCTGAGGCAGTCATACGGAGCTCGCGGCAGGGAAACGCCGCATTTTGCCAGAGGCGGCGCCGCGATGCCTCAGCGGCACATGCCGAAACCGCCCATATCCACGTGGAAGTGATCGTGATGAGCCGCGTTGTACTCGGGGCTGAGGGTGATCTTGAAGGCGTCGCAGGCGGCCGCCTTTACTTCCTGCAGGAAGCGCGCCTTGTCGCCATCGCCCGTCCAGTCACGCGCAACGGTGATGCGCGTGCCGTCCTTCAGTCTGAAGCCGGCGAGGTCCAGTGCGTTGGCCGAGGCGTGCTGACTGCGCCTGTTGCTTCGGGCAATGTTGCGACAGGCAAAGCTTCCGAAGTGATCGACCCGCACCACAGGCTGACCGAATACCCGCTGGGCGATGGGCTGCAGGCCATGCCTTTCGAACAGTGCATAGGCCGCGGCCAGTGGACAGGTCGCCAGAAAGGCGCCGTTGAACCGCACGCCCGAGCCACTGACGCGTACGGCATTTTCGACCGGGCAGCCAGGCTGCGGCGTGCTGTCCGGCACGGCCACATAGTCAAGGTCAGATGTTTTCAAGGCTTGCTCGCAGAGTGCCCGATCCTGCTGCAAGCGCTGCAGCTTGAACGAAGTCAGCAGGTTTGGGGCCTCGCGGATGTCCAGTGGCGCCCAGGGGTTCCACTTAGCCGGGACGTCGACATGCCCACGCCAGACTGAGTAGGCGAACCCAGCCAGAGCGACGAGCAGCAACAGGAAGAAACGGCCAAAAGTCATAGGCGTTTCGGCAACGCCGAGACTTGAAGGTTGCAGCTCTGCACGCCGTATTGCTCAGCTATCAGCGCCCCTCAGGCACACCTAGCAGAGAGAGTTGAGAATCGGTTTGCATGGGTGGTGCGGGCAACGCTGGCAAGCCGGGGAGCCGCTCGCGGAGCTGGTCATGGAAGCGCATCGCCAGATCAGGTGCTAACTGATTGTCCGGCGTATGCAGGTAGACGTGGGGACGCTTGCCTGCCTCGATCCATTCGGCGACTTTGTCCAGCCAAGGGGCCAGGAAGCGATCATTCGCTTCCAACACCGGGTGCCCGACGAAGCGGAGTTGCGGAGACTCGCTGAATGCCGCTGGCCGTACCGGCAGCCGCGGCTTCTTGCTTTGCGCATGCAGCAGCGCAGGGTCGCTAGACTGGCAGCTGAACAGTGCCCGTGTGTCCATGCAGATCCGCTCGATACCGCGCTCAAGCAACATCCTGTTCAACGCCCGCTCCTCCCCGCCTTTGGCAAAGAACGCGGCATGCCGCACCTCCACGGCAAGTGGCCGATCCAGCATCTCGATCAGCTGCGCCAGCTCCGCCAGCCGGGCAGGACCGAAGGATGCGGGGAGCTGCAACCAGAACGGCGTCACGCGTGAGCCTAACGGCGCCAGAAGGCTGCGGAACGACAGGATCAGATCTTCGACTTCATATAAATCAGGCGCCTGGCTGATCTCCCGCGGTAGCTTGGCGCAGAAGCGGAAGCATTCAGGCATCACCGTCGCCCAGCGCTCGATCTTCTGCACGGAAGGCCAGGCGTAAAGCGTAGTGTTGCCTTCGACCGTGTTGAACACCGAGCAATAGCGCGCAAGGTAGTCGCTCGCTGGCAACCCAGGCGGATACAGCGAGCCGCGCCATGCGGCATCGTTCCATGAGGGGCAACCGAGAAAATAGGGAAGATTCAAACGCGCTTCACTACGCCTCAGGCATAGAGATCCAGACCTAGCACTTCATGGGCGTCGAGGTCGGCAGTGAAGCTCGCGGTGGTGCCATAACTCTGCAGCGCCTGGGTGGCGCGGCTGGTGAGCGGTCGCTCCATCATGGCTTCGAAACGCGCCGGCATGAAGTCACCGGAGATGACCGAGGCGTAGTCGGTCGACTCGCTTTTACCGCGGCGGCCAAGCTGTTCGTAAGTGGAATCGGCTTGGCTGGCCGGTGTGACGATAGACTCGCGCGCCTGCTCCGCAGCCCTTTCGCTTTCGCGATAAGGGACCGGCGCACTGCCAGGATGGGCAGGACGTTCGATGGGATAGGCAGAGGGGGCGAGACCGTTGAGGCGCATCATTCACCTGTTCAAGTTCGCCGACTCTAGCGAGCCGACCCGCAATTGGCAATGCCGCCTGTCACCGAGGGGCCTTGGGCGTGGCTACATTGTCACGCAGGTAGATCGGCTGGGCCTGATCGGCCTCCACCGCTTCCCCACGCTGCCAGGCAAAGCCGGCCAGCGCGAGCAGATCTTCGGCATGTGGCAACAGGCCGGCATCCATCGCAGTGGGCTGCACCGCCAAGCGCGAACCGTAGCCCCAGCCGGTGCCCGCACCGAGCCATTCCCCCTGGCTGTCACGCGGCAGGGCGACCTGTTCCGGCGGCAGCACGGCCTCAAGCCCACCTAGCTGCATTTCGCCATGCTGCAGCCGATAGCAACCCCAGTAGACCTCGTCCATGCGGGCGTCGATCGCCACCGCCACCTGCTCGGCACCCTGTTCGCGGTAAGCGCGCTGGGCAATGGTCGCCAGCGTCGAGACCGGCAGTACCGGCCGCTCGAGGGCGAATGCCAGCCCTTGCACTACACCGACAGCAATACGTACGCCGGTGAATGCACCGGGGCCACGACCGAACGCCAAGGCATCGACTGCCGATAACGCGATGCCCGCCTCGCTCAGCAGCGTCTGGATCATGGGCAGAAGACGCTGGGCGTGCAGCCGCGGAATTACCTCGTAATGGCTCAGCACCCGACCGTCATGCAGCAGCGCAACGGAGCAGGCTTCGGTGGCAGTATCCAGGGCCAGCAGCGTGGTCATCAGATGTTCCGGTCAGCAGCAAAAAGGGCGGCGATTGTAGCAGTTGCGCTCGCGCCGATTGAACATGAACAACCCGGCACTCTGCAGATGGGCAGGAAACGAAAACGGCCCGCAAGCGGGCCGTTTCGTGAAGCCAGGCAATATCAGCTGAGCGCCGCCATCACCTTCGAAGTGATCTCTTCCACGGAGCCGACGCCTTCGACGCGGCTGCACTTCGGCGTGCCTTCCGCCGCTTCGAGGTTCTGATAGAACGCGACCAGCGGCTTGGTTTGGGAATGATAGAGGCTCAGACGATGGCGGATGGTTTCTTCCAGATCGTCCTTGCGCTGAATCAGCTCTTCGCCTGTCAGGTCATCGACGCCAGCAACCTTTGGCGGGTTGTGTTCGGTGTGATAGACACGACCCGAAGCCGGGTGCACGCGGCGGCCGGACAGGCGACCGACGATCTCTTCGTCGTCCACCGCGATTTCCAGAACGTGATCCAGCTTGACGCCAGCATCACGCAGCGCTTCGGCCTGTGGAATGGTGCGTGGGAAGCCATCGAAGAGGAAACCGTTGGCGCAATCGGGCTGCTGCAGACGCTCCTGGATCAGCGCGATGATGATCTCGTCGGAAACCAGACCACCACTGTCCATCACGTCCTTGACCTGTAGACCCAGCGGCGTGCCGGCCTTGACCGCTGCACGCAACATGTCGCCCGTGGAGATTTGCGGGACGGCGAACTTCTCGGTAATGAAGCGAGCCTGTGTGCCTTTCCCGGCACCCGGCGCTCCCAGCAGAATGATGCGCATGGAGTGAGTCCTCAAGTTTGCGAAGGGATGCCGCCAGGATCGATGCAACGCACCCTCACCTCTGGCGAATCAAAAAATCTGGTTTGCCGCCATGCGACAAAAGGTTGAACACGATACACAGCGCACAGAATGCAGACAAGCGGGGCCCATGGCGTCTTGGCAAGCCGACCCCAGGCAGCGTGACGTGACGATAAATTGCCGCGAGCGGCTCATGACGGCGGTTGCCAGACGCGTCATGAGCATGCCGTAAAGGTTAGCCGGTGTTGCGCAGACCAGCGGCAATTCCCGCAACGCTGACCAGCAAGGCTTGCTCCAGAGGGCTTTCCGCCGGGCTTTGCTGTTGCCGTGAACGTGCCAGCAGTTCGGTCTGCATCAGATGCAGCGGATCGAGATAGGTATTGCGCAGGCTGAATGCCTCAAGGCTGGTTGGGCTGTGCGCCAGCAGCTCTGACTGCCCGGTCAATTCAAGCACCGCGGAAACTGCCTGCGACAATCTGTCACGCAGATCACACCCTAACGGTTGCAGTTCTGCGCTGACCAGTCGCGTGTCGTATCGCTCGGCGATCTCCGCGTCAGTCTTCGCCAGAACCATCTCGAGCATGTCGATGCGGGTGCTGAAAAACGGCCAGTGCTCACGCATCGTCTTGAGCCGTTCACGTTCACCTCGCTCCAGCGCGCCGCGCAGGGCCTGCTCCCAGCCCAGCCAGGCGGGCAGCATCAGCCGTGTCTGGGTCCAGGCGAATATCCAGGGAATCGCGCGCAGGCTTTCGACACCGCCTTCGCGGCGCTTCGATGGGCGGCTGCCCAGCGGCAGACGTCCAAGCTCCTGTTCCGGCGTCGCCTGGCGGAAATACTCAACGAACTGCGGATGGTCGCGCACTACGCTGCGGTAGGCCGACACGCCGTCTGTCGCCAGCTGTTCCATGGTTTCACGCCAGTCCGGCTCGGGCATCGGCGGCGGTAGCAAGGTCGCTTCGAGTACGGCAGCCAGATACAGGCTGAGATTCTGTTCGGCGATGTCCGGCAGGCCGAACTTGAAACGGATCATCTCCCCTTGCTCGGTGGTACGGAAACGCCCCGCCACCGACCCGGGTGGCTGCGAAAGAATGGCTGCGTGCGCCGGTCCGCCGCCACGCCCAACCGTGCCGCCACGGCCATGGAACAACAGCAGTTCGACCTGGTGCGCGCCGCAGATCTCCACCAGGCTTTCCTGCGCACGGTATTGAGCCCAAGCCGCCGCAGTCGTACCAGCATCCTTGGCAGAATCCGAATAGCCGATCATCACTTCCTGCGGCCCGTGCAGCCGCTGCCGATAGCCAGGCAACCCGAGCAGTTTGTCGATGCTCGGACCCGCATTTTCGAGATCAGCCAGCGTCTCGAACAGCGGCACGACTCGCATCGGGCGTTGCAGCCCGGCTTCCTTGAGCAACAGCTGTACCGCCAGCACATCCGAGGCGCCCTTGGCCATCGAGATGACATAGGAGCCGAGCGAGGCGCCGGGGGCCTGCGCCACTACGCGACAGGTATCGAGTACCTCTGCCGTTTCGGCCGAAGGTTGGAAGCTCGGCGGTAGCAACGGTCGACGGTTATTCAATTCCAGCTGCAGGAAATCCAGACGCTGCTGCTCATCCCACTGATCGTACTGGCCGATACCCAGGTAATCGGTAATTTCTGCCAGCGCCGCGACATGCCGGGACGCGTCCTGGCGGACATCCAGGCGCACCAGAAACAGGCCGAACGCAGCGGACCGGCGCAAGGTATCGAGCAGGTCGCCGTCGGCAATCATGCCCATGCCACAGGCGTGCAGCGAGTGGTAACAGAGCTCCAGCGGCTCGCACAGATCGCGGTTGTCCAGCAACACATCAGGCGGTGCTGGCTGGGCATTCTCGAGCGAAACACTGGCCCAGTCGCGCGTGGCTTGCAGGCGCTCTCGCAAGGTTTTCAGCAAGGCTCGATAGGGTTCGGCCGATTGCCCGCTGCGACTGAGCAGTTCAGCGCTGGCGGTCTGCATCGACAAGGCGGTGATCAGGCCCTCGATATCGCGCAGGAACAAGTCTGCCGCGACCCAGCGCGCCAGCAACAAGACTTCCCGGGTCACTTTCGCCGTTACATTGGGGTTGCCGTCACGATCGCCGCCCATCCACGAGGCGAAGCGGATCGGCGCGACATCTAACGGCAGGTGCTGGCCGGTGCTGCGTTTGAGCGCCTGATCGGCCTGCCGTAGCACGTTCGGAAGCGCTTGCCACAGCGAATTCTCGATCACGGCGAAGCCCCACTTCGCCTCTTCTACCGGCGTCGGCCGGCTGCGACGAATCTCTTCGGTGTGCCAGGCTTCGGCAACAAGCCGCTGCAGGCGCAGCTCGATTTTGGCCCGTTCTCCCTGACCAAGGTCCGTGTGGTCCCGCGCCGCCAACTGAGCGGCAATGGCGTCGTATTTCTGGATCAGGGTGCGGCGTGATACTTCGGTGGGATGCGCGGTCAGCACCAGCTCGATGTCCAGGCGACCGACCTGACGCGCTAGAAACTCCTGACCGAAGCCTTCGCTCTTCAAGCGCTCGAGCAGGCCACCCAAGGCGCCAGCTTCGGACGGAGCCGGTTCGTCGGGCCGACGCCTGCGCACCTGGTGATATTGCTCGGCGATATTGGCCAGGTTGAGGAACTGGCTAAAGGCGCGCGTCATCGGCAGGAGCTCGTCATCGCCCAGGCCATCGAGCGTTTCCTGCAACAGCTGGGCGCCCTCAGCCGAGCCACGACGCGCGCCCTTGGCACCCTTGCGGATGCGCTCGATCTTGTCGAAGAAGGCATCGCCGTGCTGCTCACGAATTGCATTGCCCAGCAGCTCGCCGAGCAGATGAACGTTTTCACGCAAACGCGCGTCGATCTTCGCCATGTCCGCCTCTCTTTACAGGCCGCCGCATCGCCAGCTCGTAAACCAATGCTACCGATGCTGAACGGCTACGCTGTATGAACCGTCCAAACAGAGTGCACAGCGTCTACGACGATGACAAGGCGTAGCAGAACAAGCCTGTCGATGCTGGCTCGTAATACCCGCCAATACCGCTCGCCAAGCGAGCTAAGGATGGAGCTAGATGAAGATTTCAGAACTGGTCCGGGAATGGGAAAGCAGCGCCACCGGGCGCATGAGTGCCACGCAGTACAGCATTCCGCTGGATGTCGAAAGCGCGGCAAGGCTGGCTGCCCTCGCCGAAATGTACCCCAAGCGCAGCACCGAGGAACTGCTGGGTGAGTTGGTCGGCGCGGCCCTCGAAGGAATCGAGACCAGCCTCCCCTACGAGCAGGGTTCCAAGGTGATTTCGACAGACGAGCAAGGCGACCCTATCTATGAAGACATCGGGCCAACGCCGCGCTTCCTGGCTCTGTCACGCAAGCATCTTGAGCGTTTGCTTGCCGAGCGAGCTGAGAAAGCCTGATCGAGTTTGAACACCGAAAACTGGGCGTCCAATTGCGCACCGAGGTCGCGCTTCGTCGCCACCTCGCGCCTGTTTCGATGGCTCTAGACCGCCACCTCCTCATCGTTATGTTTGTTTTTTACTGGAACGTTTGCAGCCAGCCGCCCTCACAAAAACATGCCCGTCCTGATCGCTGACCCTGTTTAACCAGGTCAAGACACAGCGTAACGGGCACTGTTTTCGATATCCCATTTGATATCCCAACGGAGACTGGCCATGAAAATGAACACCATCGAAAGCCCCCTTTCGCGATTCCAGCTACCCAAGCTGGCAGCCGTTGCACTCGGGGGCCTGTTGCTGGTTGGTTGCGCCGGCAATCCGCCGAACGAACAGTTCGCTGTAACCGAATCGGCCGTTCGTAGCGCGGTGAGCGCTGGTGCGACCCAGTACGCGCCCGTAGACATGCGTGCCGCCCAGGAAAAGTGGAAGCAGGCCGAACTCGCCATGCAAAAAGAAAACTATGAGCAAGCCCGTCGACTCGCCCAGCAGGCCGAATGGGACGCTCGGGTTGCAGAGCGCAAGGCACAAGCGGCCAAGGCCCAGAAGGCCGTTGAGGACGCTCAGAAGGGAGTCCAGGAGCTGCGCGAAGAAAGCATGCGCGGCCTGCAGCAGTAACCCTTTCCTTCCGCACTCTCTTTAGCAGAGGATGAATCGACATGCATAAGCTAGTAGCCATCCCCACAGCGATCGCCATGAGCATCGGACTCGCCGCCTGCTCGTCGCAGCCAAATCAGACGCTTGAAACCGCACGTACGGAGTTTTCGGCCCTGCAGAGCAACCCGCTTTCGCAGAAGTACGCCGCGCTGGAAGTCGAGGATGCGAGCAAGCAGCTCGACAAGGCCAACGACGCCTACCTGAACGACGCCGATGAAGAACGCGTCGACCAGCTCGCGTATCTCGCCAATCGCCGGATCGATCTTGCCGAGCAGACTATCGCGCTGCGCAAGGCCGAGGAGCAGATCGACGAAGCCTCGACACTACGCGCCAAGGCTCGCCTTGAATCGCGCGAAGAGATGCTCAAGCGTCAGCAGGAAGAAATCCGCCAGTTGCAGCAGGATCTGCAGGCCAAGCAGACCGAACGCGGCACGCTGGTGACCTTTGGCGACGTCCTGTTCGATCTGGATAAGGCCGACCTCAAGCCAGCCGGCATGCGCGACGTGCAGAAGCTTGCTGACTTCCTCAAGGAAAACCCCGACCGCAAGCTCGTGATCGAAGGCTATACCGACAGCACCGGTTCCGATTCCTACAACCAGCAACTGTCGGAGCGTCGTGCAGAAGCCGTGTACCGTGCGCTTATCCATGCCGGCGTCGATGCCCAACGCATCCAGACCGTCGGCTACGGCGAGCAGTATCCGGTCGCCAGCAATAGCACGCCGGCCAGCCGGGCCATGAACCGTCGCGTCGAGGTAACGATCTCCAACGACAACCAGCGCGTGGCACCGCGCTCCTCGATGGAGTAACGGCGTCTCGAACCGCACCGGTGACACCGAAGCCCGCCCTAATGGCGGGCTTTGTGTTTTCGACCTGAAGAGCGGCCCGACGCTATGGCTTGCTCGCCGGAGCGCTCTCGGCCGGCACCTGCTCGCCCATACAGCGAATCGCGCGCTTGCGATTGTCAACCAGCACGCCGGTTAGGCCCTTCTGCTCGGTATCGAAGAGCACCATCACACCTTCAATGCACTGTGCGACTTGCGGTGCTGGCTTCAGCGAGACCCGATAGTCCTCGCCGGGAATGGTCTTGAGCATCGTGTAGTCGGCCAGCAAAAGCGCATCTTCCGGCTTGGCGATGTGCACGTAACCATAGTAGGACAGCACCGCAACGGTGCCGATGACGCTGCCGATGGCGGTGAGAATCAGCGGAATGGGGTTGCGTTCGGACATGACGTATTCGCCTGATCAAAGAGCCCGCATTGTCGCAAAAATAGCGGGCTCAGCGCGAAACCCGCTTTGCCACCCGACTCCAGGCAACCAGCGAACGCGAGCCCGACAGCGGTGGATTGCCATGAAAGCGCCAGCAATCGTGCCTACGGGTGATTGCCTACCATCGCCGAGGCGAATAGCGCTTCCCGCACATGCGCTAACCGCCGAAGGTTGTGCGACTGCTCCGCTACCCTGCTTGTCATTGCATGCAAGCGTCTTCTTGCCCTCATCAGAGCGAGCCCGCCATGGATCTTTCCGAACGCCCCGACGCCCTCGATCTGGACCGAGCCTTCGCTGCGGTCCCTGACCTCATCGCATACTGGGCTATCGAGCGACCCGACCATCTGGCGTTGGTGCAGGATGAGCGCCGCCTGAGTTACGCCGAACTCGACGCGTCGATGAACAGAGTCGCAGCCGCGTTGCAGCGCGACGGCATGCACCCCGGCGATGTGCTGGCGATATGCGCCTACAACTCGATTGAATACGCTGTCGTGTTTCTCGGCGCGTTGCGCGCCGGCGTAGCCGTTGCCCCACTGGCTCCCTCGGCCAGCGCCGAAAGCCTGCTGACCATGCTCGCCGACGCCGCGCCCCGCGTGTTGTTTGTGGACACTCACGCCGCCCAGCAACTGGCGCCAGTGGAAGCGCGCCTGCCCTGCCCAACCCTGCGCCTCGATCAGGCGACACGACACGGATTGTCCGCATGGCTGAGCGATGCCGCGCCGGCGCCTGTGGTGATCCAACCGGGCTGGGCGTTCAACATCATCTATTCCTCCGGTACCACCGGCGAGCCCAAAGGCATCGTGCAGTCGCACGCCATGCGTTGGGCCCATGTGCGCCGCAGTGCAGCCTACGGATACGGCGACAACGCCACGACACTGATCTCCACACCGTTGTACTCCAACACCACGCTGGTGGCCTTTCTGCCGACACTGGCGCTGGGCAGCACGGTGGTCCTGATGAGCAAGTTCGACGCCGGCGAATACCTGCGTCTAGCCCAGCAGCACGCGGTAACCCACACGATGCTGGTGCCGGTGCAATACCAGCGGCTCATGGCACGCGACGATTTCGAGCAATACGACCTCAGCCGCTTCCGCTACAAGATGTGCACCAGCGCGCCATTCAGTGCAGCGCTGAAGGCCGACGTCCTGGCGCGCTGGCCCGGCGGGCTGGTCGACACCTACGGAATGACCGAGGGCGGCGGAACCTGCATCCTCGCCGGGCATGAGTACCCCGACAAGCTGCACACCGTCGGCCGTCCGGCCGAAGGCCATGACATCCGGGTGATAGACGATGAGGGTCATGAATTGCCTGTCGGCTCGATTGGCGAAATCGTCGGCCACTCCCCGGCAATGATGACCGGCTACCTGAACAAGCCGGAGAAAACCGCCGAAGCCGAATGGTTCGATCCCAGCGGCAAGCGCTTCATCCGCACCGGCGACGTTGGCCGCTTCGATGCGGACGGTTTTCTCACGCTGCTCGACCGCAAGAAGGACATGATTATTTCCGGCGGCTTCAACCTCTACCCGAGCGATCTGGAGGCGATCCTGCGCGAGCATCCGGCCATCGCCGATGTAGCGGTGGTCGGTGTGCCTTCAACGCGCTGGGGCGAAACGCCCGTGGCCTTCGTGGTGCTCTCGGAGAATCAGACGGAGGCGCCCGAGACGCTGCAAGACTGGTTCAACAGCCGCGTGGGCAAGACGCAACGCCTGGCGCGGCTGGTGCTGGCGGACGAACTGCCACGCAGCGCCATCGGCAAGGTGCTCAAGCGCGAGCTGCGGGATCGGTTCACCTCAGAACACGGGACGCTGAACTGATCAAGCCGGCGCCCGCCATGGGGCCGGAAAAGTAGCCGCGAGCGCGGGGCCCCCCAAAA
>NZ_AGSX01000098.1 GCF_000235745.1 Stutzerimonas stutzeri SDM-LAC
CGGTAGGCTCAGCGACTTCTCAAGACGGAGTAACACCCCATGGCCCGAGCCACTGCCCGCCACATCCTGGTTCCCACTGAAGAAAAGTGCAACGAGCTGAAAGCTGCCATCGAAGGTGGCGCCGATTTCGCTCAGGTTGCCAAGGACAATTCCACCTGCCCGTCGAGCCGTCAGGGCGGTGACCTGGGTTCGTTCGGTCCGGGCCAAATGGTCAAGGAATTCGACACTGTTGTATTCAGCGCCCCGCTGAACCAGGTGCAAGGTCCGGTGAAGACCCAGTTCGGTTATCACCTGCTGGAAGTGACCAGCCGCCAGGACTGATCCTGCTGTCCCCGCGCATCTTGCGCGGGGATGTCCAGGCCGCTCAGCCATCGACGCGTCGAGCGACCCTCTTCCAAGCCGTACCTCCCCGCTTTAACGTAAGTCCGATCACGCCTCCAGACGGAAACGCCCGGTCAGAGCTTTGAGTCCGTTCATGCTCTGCATGATGGTGTTGCCTGAAGCCGCGGTGTCGTGGGTGGCGCTGGCCGCCTGATCGGCTACCTGAGCGATACGGGTCAGCGACTGGTTCATGCCCTCGGCAACCTGTGACTGCTCCTCGGCTGCCGTCGCGATCTGATTGGTCATGCCGCGAATGGTCTGCACGGCACCAACGATCTCGCCCAAAGCATGTTGCGCCGCTTCGATCTGGGTAAGCGTCGTCGAGCTGCTCTGGCGCGAAGCATCCATGGCATCGCCGGCACGGGTGGCCTGGCTCTGCAGGCGCTCGACCAGCACACTGACCTCCTTGGCAGAATCCTGTGTGCGACTGGCCAGGCTGCGTACCTCGTCCGCAACCACGGCAAAGCCGCGTCCCTGCTCGCCTGCTCGTGCAGCTTCGATTGCGGCGTTGAGCGCCAGCAAATTGGTCTGCTCGGCGATGCCGCTGATCACGTTGAGCACCTTGCCGATCTCGTGACTGTCCTTCACCAGCTGCTGCATCACACCGGCCAACCCGTCAACATGGCCGGTCAAGGCGCGGATGGCAGTGACCGATTCGTTCATCACCGCATTACCAGCGCTGGTTTCCTGCTCGGCGAGATCCGCCGCACTGGCCGCTTCGACGGTGCTTCGCGCCACTTCCTGCGAGGTGGCGAGCATCTCGTTCATAGCGGTGGCGACCTGATCAATCTCGGCCTGCTGCGCCTCGACGTTGCGCGCACTGTCGCCTGCCAGATTTGCCATGCGTACGCACTGGTCATCGGCTTCATCGGCGGCCTGACGCACGCCACGAATCATCTCGCCGACCTGCACCAGCAGGCGGTTATACGCAAGGGTGATCATGCCAATTTCGTCGTCAGCATGGCGCACCTGCAGCGGCGCGGAGAAGTCACCCTGACTGACCTTTTCCAACCGACTGCGGAGCTCATCGACCTGCAGCATCAGCCAGTTCATGCCGGCGATTCTTCCGAGAATTACCAGAAATAGAATGCACAGCGTCGAGGCCATGGCGACCCAAAGTTGCTGTGAAGCACTGCGATTGGCCTCGGCGGAAATCAGCGACACCACCTCGTTGGACGCTGCGAGAATTTCGTTGGCATCTGCGGCGACCGCTTTCAGATCAGCGCTCTGGCCGGCCGCCAGCGCCTGCACGGCGGGACGATAGCGTTGCCATATCTGGTCAACACGCTGCAGATGGGGCTTGGCACTGGCCAGTTCTACCGGGGCGACGCCCTGGCTGCCGTCGCCGTTGAGCAGCAGACGGTGCGACTGTTCGAAGCGCTGAATGGTCTTCTCCACGTCTGCAGGCCCACCGATGCCTTGGGAAGCCAACAACGCCTCTTTCATCATCTTTTGGCTAAGCATGCGCTGGGCGCCGGCCATGTCGATCTGGCTGGCGTCCTTGCTGGACATGAACAGCACTCCAGCGGTCAGGGCCGCGCAGAGAAAGATCAGGCTGTAGGAAAAGAAGAACTGGTGGTTGATGGTACGCAGACCCAATCCGCGCAATACAGACTGGATGACGTTCGCCAAAGTGCTGGTCATAGGTGTATCCAACTACAGGGAAGGTAAAGTGCTGCCATCACTCGACGGCGTCGCAGCTACCCACTTCTCGGCTGTAACAGAGGCAACTTGATAGCCGTCGATCACCTTTCTGAAAGTCCCGTCATACGGGCGTTTGATCCATTTCAGGGCACTCATGAGACAAGTCCCCACGCACTGATCCAGATCAATTAAACAGCTTCAAATAGACACATTTTTGGCCGACCGAACGCCGTATAACGACTATGGTCAGGTAATGGCAGGGCGACTTGTCTGGCACCCATTTTTTTCATTGAGGACTCGTCATGTTTCATGTAACCCGCATTGGTGACAATCGCATCGACGTGGATTTCTCCGGCAAACTCGACAGCAGCGAGATGCGGTTCGCACTCGACGAACTGATGCGAAAATCAGAGGGCATCAGCCACGGCCAGATGCTCTATCGCATCGGCGATTTCGATATACCGACCCTGGGCGCGATGGGCGTCGAACTGGCGCGAATCCCCCAGCTGTTTCGCTTCATCCGCCGCTTCGATCGCTGCGCGGTGGTGTCCAACAAGGACTGGCTGCGCAGGGCCAGCGAGATTGAAGGTGCGCTGTTCCCCGGCCTCGCCATCAAGGCCTTCGATGAAAACCAGAACACCGAGGCGCATAACTGGCTGGAGAGCCAGAACTGACCATGCTTTCTCGCCAGCCCACTAGCGGGGCGTACCGAACACTTGGGTCCAGTAGCTGCCGGCGGCGCTGGACTTGTCGATTGCGTAGGCCGCGCCCATCTCAGCGAAATCCGGGTTCATGATGTTGCTGCAATGGCCGGGGCTGGCCATCCAGCCGGCCATGACCTGATCCGCCGAGCCCTGCCCCGCCGCGATGTTCTCGCCGATCCGCTCCCAGCTGTACCCTGCACGACTGGCGCGGTCACTGACCAGGCTGCCATCCGGCGCCCGATGGCTGAAGAAGTCCTGTTTGGCCATGTCGCGGCTATGCGCCAGGGCGGCATCGGCCAGCTCGCCGTTCCAGCTCAATGCCGGTGCCGCCTCGAACGATCGGCTACCACATTGGCGTGGTTGTGCTCTCGCTTCATTGACCCGCTGCAAAATGTTTTTGCCAACCTGCTGCCAATCGCCAAGGTCTGGCGAAAGCAGAGGCTTGGCCAACAGCACCTGCCAGGTGTTGCCCTGGTGCGACACGCCGATTTCAGCAAAGTCCTGGCTGCGCAGCGGTGTGCAATATCGCTGCTTGAGGGCTTGCATGGCGCTTTGTGCATCGGCCGGCCCGGAGACTGAGATGGCTTGCAGTTTGGAAGGCCGGTAACCGGAGCCCTGTAGTTTCTGCTGCAGCTGCGCTCCACTGGTGGCCGGTGCGACAGCCAGTGCGTCATTGGGTGCCAGCGGCCCGACCGGCTGGGCTTCGCCACCGCTGCAGGCTTGCTCGGCTTCGCGAAATTCATTGATCAAGCCAACCAGAGAGTTGGCGTCCTGCGCATGCGCCTGACACGCCAGGCTCGTAGCCAGGAACAGCAGAGCACCAGCCATGACGCGCTTTGGCGTGCCGCATGCTGTTGTGGCTGAGGTCGGGGTGAGCGGGGTCATGGGGTCACCTGTCAGTCAGCAGTTAAATATGCTGACCACAAGCCGCCGAGGGCGATCCGTCCGCATGGCCAAACTTCTAAAGCATCGAAGACCCAGACATAGGCGGCGAAGATGCGATGATGCCCAGCCCTGCCGAACCCGACCCATACGCCTGATCACGCTCATGACACTTTCTGACTTTCTGTTTTTCGCATTGCCGGCAATCTTCCTCACTGGCCTGTCCAAAGGCGGCTTCGGCGGTGCGCTGGGCGGCATCGCCGTGCCGCTGCTGGCGCTGGCGATATCGCCCAAACAGGCCGCCGCGGTGATGCTGCCGATTCTCTGTCTGGCTGATGTGGTGGGCCTCAAGGCCTACGCCGGCCACTGGGACAAGGCGAACCTGAAGGTGATGATGCCGGGCGCGTTGATCGGCATCGCACTGGGCTCATTAACCTTCGGGATGCTCGACGAGCGCATGATCGGCCTGATGATCGGCGCGATTGCAGTGGGCTTCGTGCTGCTGGGCCTAGTCACCAACAACGACAAGCCGCGACCGTTGCAGCGCGGTCGCGGCACGCTGCTCTCCTCGGTTGCCGGCTTCACCAGTTTCGTCGCGCACGCCGGCGGGCCACCAATCATGATGCACCTGCTGCCGCAGCAGCTAGACAAGCTGCGCTACGTGGCGACCATCAACCTGTTTTTCTTGATGACCAACGCGCTCAAACTGATCCCCTATGCAGCACTCGGCCAGTTCAGCCGCGAAAACCTGCTGCTCAGCCTGACGCTGGCACCGGTGGTGCCGTTCGGTGTCTGGGCCGGGCTCTGGCTGCACAAGCGTATCGACCACGCGCTTTTCTACCGAATTGCTCGCCTTGGGATGCTGCTGGCCGGGTTGCAGTTGATCTACAAAAGCCTCTGAGACGCGCACCCGGCACGACCGGCCGCCCAGTTTTCTGAACGTTCGCACCCCTGCCCAGTCGGATTTAGTGAACCCACTGCAAAGGAGTCATCCTCATGCTGAAGTTTCTGGGCAGCACAGTAGGCATCATCTTTCTGATCGGTCTGTTGGTCGTGATCGGCTTGTTTGCGCTGATTTTCTAACGTCGACGAAAGACGATCTCATTGCAACCACGGTGCCTCGGTACGCACAACCGCACCTTGCAGGTTTATTAACAGGCCGCCGCCCACCCGGCGGCCTGTTCGTTTCCGGCCCATGCCTATCGAATGCTGATGATCACCATGTCCCCTCGCCTCGCTAGCCCGTTTCCCGCCCTGCTACGCCCGCTCGTCCTGCTCGTACTGCTCTGCATGGCGACGCTGCCGACGATGCCTGTCTGGGCTCAAGAGGGTGTCGCAACGGTCCGCCTGGATGGCCGCGCGTTGTTCCGCATTGGCCCCAGCGAAGAACTTGAAGCACGTCCACGGGCGCGGCAGATCGAACGCCAGCTGGCGGCCGTGCTGGAAACGCCCCAGGGCATCACCCCGGCGCGTATCGAGCCGACTGAATCCGAGGAGGACGACGGACTGCAGATCAGCGTGGCCGGTCGACCGCTGATGGTGGTTTCGCCGGCCGATGCCGAAGCCAACGGGCAACCTCTTGCCCGGCTCGCCCGTGGCTGGGCTGCGATCATTGATCGAGCCCTGGCCAAGGCTGCAAAACGTCGCGATTCGGACCGAGGACGATTTCTCACATCGGTGCAGTCGAGCGTGGAAAACGCTTTTGCGCGCCTGCTCGAATCGGCGATCAACATCATCCCGCGAGCACTCGCCGCCCTGCTGGTACTGCTAGTGTTCTGGGGACTGGCCACCGCCGTACGGGCATTGATGAAGAAAATCGTGCGCCGCCTGGCAAACGATCTAACCGTTGAAAACCTTGTCCGGCAGGTGAGCTACTACGCGGTATGGGTGCTTGGCATCATCGTCGCTGCGAGTGCTTTTGGGCTGGAGCCCAGCACCCTCGCTACGGGGTTAGGCCTGACCAGTCTGGCGCTGGGTTTTGCCCTGAAAGACATCCTCTCCAACTTCGTCAGCGGCCTGCTGATCCTGACACTGCGGCCGTTCCAGCTGGGCGATCAGATCATCATCGGGGAAACAGAGGGCAGCGTGGAACGTATCGAATTGCGCGCGACGCAGATCCGCACCTATGACGGACGCCGCGTACTGGTCCCCAACGCCGAAACCTTTACCTCGCGTGTCACCAACAACACAGCGGCGCCCGTCCGCCGCGGGAAAGTGGTTTGCAAGCTGTATTACGGCATCGATATCGATGCCATCAGCGCCGTGATGCGTGACGCCGCACAGCAAACACCTGGCGTACTGGCGACTCCGGTAGCCGAGGTGTTGCTGAACGACCTGGGCGAAAGCCAGCTGGTGTTCGACGTACTGTTCTGGTGCGACTCGCGCCGCTCGGATTTCATGACCACCGCATCGGAGGTGCGCAAGGCCCTGGTTGCCGCGCTGCTCTCCGCTGGGGTCACGCTGCCGGATCAGGCGAGGCAGCACATCGTGGTGCACACGCCAAAAAGCTGAGTCGAGCACCAGGTCGCAGCCGTTGCATATCGTCCCAACATGGTGAGCCTTCGCTCCATCGAGCCAAGACGGGACGGGAATTAACCGGAACCGTGCCCGGTCACCGCGGTCGAGAGTAGGTCGGCGCGCTATACCGCGGCGCAGACGGTGCACGAGCCAAAAGGTCAAACTGAATGAGGCAGTTCCTGCAAAACGCGGTGCTGGTAGGCGCCCTGTCGCTGTTACTGGCGGCCTGCTCCGATGACAAACAAGCCGAACAGGCCGCACCGCCACCACCCGAGGTGGAGGTCGTGACGGTCGATCCGAAGCCGATTCCCAACATCATTGAGCTTCCCGGGCGCGTCCAGGCCGTTCGCATCGCCGAGATTCGTGCGCGGGTCAACGGCATCATCCAGAAGCGGCTCTACCAAGAAGGCACCGACGTCGAGGTCGGCACGCCACTGTTCCAGATCGATCCGCGAGAAATGCGCGCCAACCTCAAAGCAGCCAAAGCGGCACTGGAGCGCGCCGAAGCCACGGCGTTGAATGCCACGCAGGACGTCAGGCGTTATAAGGGGCTGGTTGCCAAACAGGCCATCAGTCAGCAGGAATACGACACCGCGTTGGCCACGTTGCGCACCGCCAAAGCGGACGTGTCGCAAGCAGAAGCCAATGTTCAGTCGGCTGCTCTCGAGCTGGAATACACCACCGTAGAGTCACCGATCGAAGGCCGCGCCGGGCGGGCCCAGGTCACCGAAGGCGCCTTGGTGAGCGCCAGCGAAGGTACGCTGCTGACAACCGTCGAGCAGTTCGATCCGGTGTATGTCAACTTCGCCCAGTCGAGCTCCAATTTGTTGCGCATACGAGCGCAGCTGGCGTCTGGCGCCCTGAAGTTACCGGAGGAAGGCCGCGTCGAGGTCAAGCTGATCCTGGAAAATGGCGCTGAGTATCCACACCTGGGTTACGTCGACTTCTACGCCATGAGCATTGACGAAAACACAGGCACCGTGGCGTTACGCGCTGAATTCCCCAACCCAGACAGGCTTCTATTGCCTGGGCAGTTCGTGCGTGCGCGAATCAATGCCGGCACTCGCCCAAACGGTGTACTGATTCCCCAGCGTGCAGTGATAGTCAACGATCAGGCTGCACGCGTCCTGCTCGTGGGCAAGGACGACAACGTTGCCTCGCGTGAAGTCGAACTTGGCGAACTGCAGGGCAGCCAATGGGTAATTCGTGAAGGCCTCACTGCAGGCGACGTTGTGATTGTCGAAGGCGGCGGCAGCGTCCGCAGTGGTGCAGCGGTGCGGACCACCCCTTACCAGCCTGAAGGGCCACCCGAAGCGCCGGAGTCGACGATGGCGACCGAGTCCAGCCAATGACGCCAGCGTTCTTCATCCGGCGTCCGGTCTTTGCCTGGGTCATTGCGCTGGGCATTCTGTTGGGTGGCGTGCTGGCCCTGCGCTCACTGCCCGTCGAGCAATACCCGAGCATCGCACCGCCCACGCTACGCATCAGCGTGACCTACCCCGGCGCTGACGCCTCGGTGCTCGAAACCAACGTCACCCAGGTGATCGAGCAGGAGCTCAACGGTGTCGAGGGCTTCCTTTACATGGATTCGTCGAGCCGCTCCAACGGCAGCGCCTCGATCGAGCTGACGTTCGAGGCCGGCACCGACATCGACATTGCGCAGATGGAGGTGCAGAACCGCCTGAGCCGCGTCGAGCAGCGCTTACCGGAAGAAGTCCGCCGACAGGGCATTCAGGTATTCCAGGCCTCGCAGGATTTCCTGCTGATCATCTCGCTGTTCTCGGAGAACGGCACCATGAGCACGCTGGAGCTCGGCCATTTCGCCACCACTCGCGTGCTTGACGAGCTGCGCCGCGTACAGGGCGTGGGTGATATCCGCGAGTTCTATACCGCGTATGCCATGCGGATCTGGTTGAACCCCGATCGGCTGGCCAGCTTCGGACTTTCTGCGGCCGATGTGCTCGCCGCCGTACAGGAACAGAACAGCCAGTCCGCAGGCGGCGCATTGGGCGATCTACCACTGGCCGAGGGCACTGAAATCAATGCGCCCATCGAGACCCAAGGGCGCTTCTCCACGCCTGAAGAATTCGCCTCGATCATTATTCGTGCCGGCCCGGATGGATCGGCCATCCGCTTGCGTGACGTCGCTCGGGTCGAGCTGGGCGCACAGAATTATGCTTCACGAAGCGAGCTGAACGGCCAACCGGCGGCGGGTTTGGCCGTGCAACTGTCGCCGGGGGCCAATGCGCTGGATACGGCCAATGCGGTCAAGCAACGCATGGGCGAACTGGCCGAAGGCTTCCCAGAGGACGTAGCCTGGACGGTGCCATTCGACTCGACCCCCTTCATCGCCTCGTCGATTCAGCAGGTGGTCGTTACGCTGCTGCAGGCCATGGCGCTGGTGGTGCTGGTCATGCTGCTATTCCTGCAGAACTGGCGCACCACCGTCATCCCTACCATCGTCATCCCGATCACTCTGGCGGGCACTTGTCTCGGCCTGTGGATTGCCGGTTTCTCGATCAACCTGTTGAGCCTGTTCGGCATGGTCCTCGCGATCGGTACCTTGGTGGACGATGCCATCGTGGTGGTGGAAAACGTCAAGCGGATCATGGACGAGGAGCAGCTACCGCCCTATCAGGCGACCGTCAAAGCCATGGAGCAGGTCACCGCGCCCATCATCGGCACGACCCTCGCGCTGATCGCGGTATTCGTGCCACTGGCATTTTTCCCAGGCTCGACAGGAGGCATCTATCGACAGTTCGCCGTGACGCTGTCGATTGCGGTTGCCACATCGACACTGCTGGCGCTCGTGCTGACGCCCGCATTGTGCGCATCATTGCTCAAGCCTAGCCAGCCGGACGACGGCAAGCCCGGCCTGGGCCAACGCATCTTCGGTCCTTTCAACCGTTGGATGGATCGCACTACGGACCGCTATCACCATGCGGTCGGCGGCATGCTCGCGCGACCGATCTGGTTTCTGCTCGCCTTTGTCGGCCTGCTGGCGCTGACGGCCTTTCTCTACCTGCGGATGCCCAGCGCCTTTCTACCGGACGAGGACCAGGGCTCTTTGATGACGGTCATCCAGGCGCCCGCCGGCGCGACGGTCGAGCGCACCGAAGAAGCCATCGAACAGGTCAAGGCGTTCTACGCCGACCACCCGCTGGTCGAGGACACTATCACCGTCTACGGCTTCAGCTTTTTCGGCCAGGGCCAGGCCCATGCGATGTCGTTCGTACGGCTGATTCCTTGGGAGCAACGCACCGAAGACGGCAGCTCCGCTCAGGCATTGGTTCGTGAAGCCATGGGCCGGTTCTCGCAGATCAACGAAGCCCGCGTGTTTGCCCTGAATCCACCTTCGATTCCCGGACTGGGCGTGGCGGGCGGCTTTACCTTCAAGCTCGAGGACCGCGGAGGTCTCGGCTATCAGGCGCTGCTCGACGCACGCAACCAGCTGCTCGGCAAGGCGAGCGAAAGCCCGGTTTTACAGAGCGTCCGGCCGGAGGGCGCAGACGACGCGCCACGCTTGCGGGTCAATGTCGACCGCATCAAGGCCCGCGCGTTGGGGCTTTCGATCAACGAGGTTAACGCAACACTGGCGATCGCCTTCGGTAGCGCCTATGCCAACGACTTCAACCGTGACGGGCGCGTCCTGCAAGTATTGCTGCAGGCGGATGCGCCCTATCGGATGACCCCACAGGATGTGCTTGATCTGAAAGTGATCAACGATGAAGGCGAAAGCGTGCCCTTCGGCGCCTTTACCACCGTGGATTGGACCGAGGGCCCAACGCAGTTGCAGCGCTACAACGGCTACCCTGCGCTGACCTTGTCCGGCAGTGCCGCACCCGGTTCGACCACAGGCGAAGCGATGACGGAGATGGAGCGGCTGGCCGCCGAATTGCCAGGTGGCTTCAGCTACGAATGGACCGGCGCCTCGCTGGAAGAGCAGCAGGCTTCCGGCCAGGTCGGTCTGTTGCTGGGCTTGTCGTTGCTGGTGGTGCTGATGGTGCTGGCAGCGCTCTATGAAAGCTGGACAGTGCCCATCGCGGTGCTGCTCGTGGTGCCCTTCGGTGCGCTCGGCGCAATACTGTTCGCGATGATTCGGGACCTGCCGGCAGACGTTTATTTCAACGTGGGCCTGGTGACCATCATCGGCCTGTCGGCGAAGAATGCGATTCTCATCGTCGAGTTTGCCATCGAAGAAGAAGGCCATGGCAAAAGCCTGACCGAGGCCGTGATGAACGCGGTGCGCCTGCGCTTCCGGCCGATCCTGATGACATCGCTCACCTTCATCCTCGGCATGCTGCCCCTGGTGCTGTCCAGCGGCGCCGGCGCGGCTGGCCGGGTTGCAGTGGGTACCGGCGTCATGGGCGGCATGATCGTCGCGACGCTGCTGGGCCTGTTCTATATCCCGCTGTTCTATCTTTCCGTGCGTCGTTGGCTGACCAAGCGTCGGCCGCCGACAGCCGAAGACAAGGCGCACCCCGCCGAGGAAAAGGAGGCGCCAGGCAATGCCTGACCGGCTCACGAAACTGACGCCTCTGCTGGTGACCGCTTTGCTTGCTGGCTGCCAGCTCGCACCGCCCCATGAGCGGCCGCCCTCCCCCAGCGCCGCGCAATATCCTGCCGACTACCAACCCATGGACGGCGAAGTGCTGGCCAGCGAGATCGCCTGGCGCGACTTTCTTGAGGACCCACGACTCGAGCTGTATATCGAAACGGCTCTGCAGCGGAATCGCGACCTACAGATCGCAGTAGCGCGAATTGAAGAAGCCCGCGGCCAGTTTGGCGTGCAAGGTGCCGACCGCTACCCGACGCTGGCTGCGACGGCCGATGCCAGCCGGGGCCGCTTTCCGACCGGCAGCGCTGGGCAGGCCGGTCGCGGCTCCGCCGGAGGCGTTAGCCCCGGGGCAGCGGGCGGTTCAAGCGGTCAGATCACCGAACAATTCTCGGTAGGGCTTGGCATATCGGCATTCGAACTGGACTTCTGGGGACGCGTGCGCAATCTCACCGAAGCCGCGCGCGCCCAGTACCTCTCGACCATCGAGGCGCAACGGGCATTTCGCTTGTCGCTGATTGCCGATGTGGCGACGACCTACCTTGGCGTTCGCGGCGCTGAAGCTCGGATCGAACTGGCTGAGGCGACTCTGCAGAGCCGCCGCGACGGCCTGCGCATTGCCCGAGTTCGCTTCGAGGCAGGGATCACTTCGGCGCTCGATCTAAACCAGGCACAGGCGCTGCTGACCCAGGCCAAGACAGAGCTGGCAAGCCTGCACCTGATCCGAGCCGAGCAGGTCAACTACCTCATCCAATTGATGGGGGGCGAGCTGCAGGGGCCTTTACCGACGCCGCTACCGTTGACCGAACAGATCGATCCGGTGCGGCTGGATGCCGGGCTGCCGTCGGAGCTGCTACTGGTACGTCCCGACATCCTGGGTGCCGAGCTGGAGCTGCGCGCAGCGCGAGCCAACATTGGCGTGGCGAGAGCTGCATTCTTCCCGCAAATTTCGCTGACGGGCAGCTTCGGATACATTTCCAACGAGCTGAACAACTTGGTGAGCCGGGACAATCGCACCTGGAGCATTGGCCCGAGCATCACCCTTCCACTGTTTGACTTCGGTCGAAATCGCGGCAACCTGACCGTAGCCGAAGCCCGGGAAAACGTCGCGGTAGCTCAGTACGAAAGCGCCATCGAAACCGCCTTTCGCGAAGTGGCTGACGCCCTCGCCGGCCGCCGCTATCTGGCAGAACAAGTCGCCGCGCAGGCCGAAAACGTCGCCACGCTGCGACGCATTGCCGACCTCGCAAGGGAACGTTATGCCGAGGGTGTAGTGAACTACCTGCAGGTACTCGATGCCGAGCGCAACCTGTTCGATGCCGAACAGGCGTTCATTGAGGTCAAGCGCGCTCAGGTTCAGAACCTGGTGAGTCTGTATATCGCACTGGGCGGTGGTACCAACGCTCCGTCAGCATCAAGCGACACCACGCAACGAGCCGTGACCTCCCAGCGATAAGGCGCAGAACAGCGCGCTTCCCGACCTGCGGCGCCGAATCCTCAAGACGTCACAGTGGTCCAAAAATCACCACCAAATGACAGAGGAATCGAAATGGGCCTGTTCGACAAGATCAAAGACAAACTGGGCATGGGCGGCGTGAGCAACGAAGCGCACAAGCCGCTCGATCCGAACCACACGCCGAACCAGCATGCACGGGATACCATCGTCGATTCGGAGCGGCCTACCGCTGCGCACAATGCCACCACCACGCCGCCAGGCGTGGCCCCCAGCCCCGAGGGCGTGGCCCATTCAACTGGAACGTCAACCAGCGCGGTGGATGTGCCTGCCAAGCTTGACGCCATGGCCGCCAACCACCCCGAGACCCTCAACTGGCGCACGTCGATCGTCGACCTGATGAAGCTGCTCGGCCTGGACAGCAGCCTGGAATCGCGAAAGGAACTCGCTACAGAACTGGGCTGCCCGCAGGACAAGATGGGCGATTCGGCCCAGATGAACACCTGGCTGCATCGCACCGTGATGCACAAGCTCGCTGAACATGGCGGCACCGTTCCGCCGGAGTTGCGGACCTAACAGGCATCGGGGCCTCGCTGGGTGCCATTCACTGGTGAGGCTTTTTAATCTCGCGATCACTCGGTTTACCACTGATCGCCAGCAAGCTGGCTCCTACAAAGGACTACTCGAATCCTGTAGGAGCGAGCTTGCTGGCGAAGAGCCTCCAGACGCCTGGCAGTACCGAAACGAAATCCCTGCAGCACCCAATTCGCCAGCTAGCTAGCGCTTACAGAAGACTCCGCGGACCTGTAGGAGCGAGCTTGCTCGCGATCAAATTTCGGGGGTCTCGTACCTGCCGGTCGCTCTTACACCCGTCGGTGCCAGCGACCAAATGCCCAGCCGTTATCCGCTGATTCACCACTCAATCGTCGAGCGACGGCCCGATCATTTCGGCGAGCTGCGGATATACGCCAGGACAAGCAACAAGATAAGGATTGCCTAGCAACAACCCATCGTTACGGAAGAAATCGTTGACCCGGCCGCCCGCCTCTTTCACCAAGACCAGACCGGCCATGCAATCCCAGCTTTTCAGTTCGGTCTCGTAGTAGCCGAGCAGCCGCCCCGCTGCCACGTAAGCGGTCATTAGCGCACCGGAGCCGTTACGGAAGAACATGCCCCCTTCGGCCAGCAGCTTTTCCATGAACGGAATGAAGTGCTCTTTTCCCCGTGGATGGAAGGTGCCCGTGGCGGTCACGCCCTGCCCCACGTGCGTCGCCGCGCTGACCTTCAACGGCGTGTCGTTGACGAACGCGCCTTTACCTAAACAGCCGTGGAATAGCTCGTTGTGGTTGGGATCGGCAATTGCGCCCAGGTGCGGCTCACCGTCGACCAGCAGGCCGATCGACACGCACCAGTTGTGCAGCCCATTGACGAAGCAGGCGGTGCCATCAATCGGATCGATAACCCAGACGCAGTGGGCGCCGAGGTCGGCCGAGCCGCTTTCTTCCCCGAGAAAACCGTCCTCTGGGAAGAGCTGAGTCAGCCGTTCACGGATGAAGGCTTCGATCTGCTTGTCGGCAATGCTGACCACGTCCTGCAGATCGTCGCCCTTGTGTTCGACGGTCAGTGCCTCACGCTTGCGGTAGAAGTCCATGCCCAGCTGCGCAGCCTCAAGGGCAAGGGATTTGGCGCTGGCATAGCGCGCGTCGATATCGAGGAATTGCTCGGAAGTCATGACCGTCCTGTGAAGCGGGTGCGCGGTGCCGCGCGGGAAGGCAGATTCTAGAGAATCGGTGACGACGGGCATACCGGACGTTGCGCCTTCGCCGCCTGGCGAGCCAAGGCATGGTCCACCCGGCGTTACTGGCCAGGCGGAACCGCCAGTTCAATTCACGGTTGCTCTTCGCCCTGCTCGTGCAGGCGCACGTTGAGTTCATCAACCACAGGCGCCCATTCAGCATCATCCATCAGCTGTTCCTTGAGAAACGAACCTTGGGCTTCGCTCCAGAACGGCGCCTCGGAGACTTTCATATGATTGGGGATCGGGCGGTGGCTGGCGATAAATGCATCGATGCTGGCCGGGTCGGAAGGCAGGCCGAGCTGTTCGAAAAGTGTGCCGAGGTCTTTGTTGGGTAATTCCATGAACGGGCTCCGTCAGGCTATGCAGAAAGTCTGGACCGCCAAGCTGCAGGCAATCCTCTCTAAATAGAGGCAGTGGAGCGCCGCACAGTTCAACCGACAGCAGGCACAGGGCCAATCCTGAGGCATCGTGGACATCGATCGGAAACAAAAAACCCGCCGCAGCCATTGGGTTGCGGCGGGGTGCAAGGGGGTAGGGTGCCTTGT
>NZ_AGSX01000097.1 GCF_000235745.1 Stutzerimonas stutzeri SDM-LAC
GCACCAGCGGCTCGGCCGCCAGCCAGCTCGGGTGCCGGGGTTCGATGGCGACCGCGCCCGTATAGCGCGTGCGCAACGCCTCGATGAAGCCAGCGGCGCTGGCCGGATCGTAGGCCAGCGACGGCGGCAACTGCACCAGCAGGCACCCGAGCTTGTCACCGAGATGGCCGCATTCGTGCAGAAAGCGATCAAGCAACCCTTCGCAGTCGATCAATCGACGCTCGTGGGTAATCTCTTTCGGCACCTTCACGCAAAAGCGAAACGCATCCGGCACGCTTTCCGCCCACCGGGCGTAGGTGGTGGGGCGATGCGGGCGGTAGAAGGATGTGTTTATTTCAACCGCGGGCAGGCGCGCCGCATAACGTTGCAGATGCGTCCCAACCGACGGAAACGCCGGCCACTGATCGCGTGGAAGACTCCACCCCGCCGTCCCCAGTAATACCAAACTGCCGCGCTTCATACCCGCCCCCATCGACCTTTCTGTACAGATGGACCCTGGCATCCGGGTATATGATCCTCGGCCTCGCGCCGCGCGCTCGCCTGCGCCCGACGCATGGCACCTCTGCGTGCCGCTCGTATTGCGCGGCCCGATTGTCCAAACTCACAGCACACCTGATCAGAGAGGCGTCGATCATGCGCAAGGCCGAAGCCAAGCACCGCCATTCCCACAAGCTCGAACGACTTCAGCGATTCCTCGACTGGACCACCGAGCGCTATCCCGACTTCGCGCCCAAGAAGAATCACCAGGAAAAATGGTTCAGCACCTACCTCGGCCATCAGCCGCCGGACATCGGCCGCGCGGCGCGCCTGTTCTGGCTCGGGCTCGATGAGGCAACCGTCGAGGCGAACCTCGAAAACGCCGACTCGACCCAATTGATTGGCCGGCTGCTGAACCGGGACGTGAACGACTTCAGTTGCACGGTGGATGTCTTCGGCATCGAAAAAACGCTGGATTGCGGCCCGGTGCAGAACCTGCTCGAGCCGGAATTCGCACTGCGCATCGATGACAGCCGCTCGCCCGATGAGTTTGAGCGCAACGTCTGCGCCGCGGTGCAGACGCTGGTCCGGGATCGCCTGCACGTGCTGGAAAAGCCGTTCGCAAGCTTAAGCGACGAACAGAAAGCGCAGTGCCTGGAGCGCCTGCCCGTGCGGCTTGCACGCCTCGACGACTTCGCCGCGCGCGCCGTCGATATCGTCAACGAGGTCAAGCACGAGCTGCGTTACGTGGTCGAACTGCGCCACGGCGAATTGGCGCTGGACATGCAGCGGCGCATCCCGGGCGGCCAGGGCCATGTGCTCAGCGATCAGGAAGTTGCCGCGCTCAAGGATGAAGACCGCCAGGCCATGAACGCCAAGTTCGAGATGATGATCGAGGAAGCGCAGGATTTCGACCTGCAGCTGCTCGGTGAGAAGCGTCTGACCGAAGTGTTCATGATGGAGCCCAAAAAGCTGCGCCGGACCATCCGCTTCGCCCGCGAGGACAATCGGGAGAAGATGGCCTTCGCCGTGCTGCTGGAAAACAACCCGCGCTTCGTCCATTACCACAAGCTCTACGCGGCCAGGCGCATCACCCGCACCTGGACCGCCCTGCTCGGCCCGACCAACAGCGGCAAGACCTACCAGGCGATCCAGGCCATGACCGGCGTGACCCACGCCATCTACCTCTCGCCGCTGCGGCTGATGGCGCTGGAGAACCAGGAGCGCATCGAGTCCCTGGGCGTGCCCTGCTCGCTGGTCACCGGCGAGGAAGAGATCATCCGCGAAGGCGCCACCCACTATTGCTGCACCGTCGAGGAATTCGCGCGCTTTCGGCACGAGTCCTGGGACGTGGTGGTGATCGACGAAGTGCAGATGATGGCCGACTCGCAACGCGGCTGGGCCTGGGTCGATGCGCTGGTCAGTGCCTACACCCAGGACCTGATCATGACCGGCCCGGAGCTGATCCAGCCGTCGCTGAAAACCCTGTGTGACCTCTGCGAAGACCAGCTGGTGATCAAGCGCACCAAACGACTGTCGCCGGTGGATGTGGCGCGCCGCGCAACCACGCTCAAGCAACTGGACGCCGGCTCGATGCTGGTCGCTTTCAGCCGCAAGACGGTACTGGAACTCAAGGCGATGCTGGAGATGACCGGCAAGAGCGTCTCGGTGGTTTACGGCGCGTTGTCGCCGGAAGTCCGCCGCGAGCAGGCACGCCGCTTCCGCGAGGGCGAGGCCGAGCTCATGGTCGCCACGGATGCGGTGGGCATGGGCCTCAACCTGCCGGCGCATACGCTGTGCTTCTACACCGACGAGAAGTACGACGGCATTCAGAATCGCCAGCTCAAGGTGCAGGAGGTCAAGCAGATCGGCGGCCGCGCCGGGCGCTTCGGCCATCACGACAGCGGCCTGATCACGGCGCTCGACGGCCAGACGCTGCAGTCGATCAAGCGCTTGTTCTACAGTGCGGACCTGCCGGTGGACCTGACGCAATTTCAAGTCCGCCCCTCTATCGAGCACCTGCAGGCGATTTCCGAGCTGATGAACGAGCCGAGCCTGCTGCGCGCCTGGCTGACCTTCAACCGCAACATCAATTACGGCGACGAATTCATATCGATCCTGCCCGACGAACTGGCCGAGTGGATCAAGCTGATCGACGACCCGACCATCGATCTGCCGTTGCGCTGGATCTTCGCCTGCACGCCGATTCGCGGCGGCCTCGACAGCCCGGCGAGCATCTTCGCCCAGCAATGGCTGAAGAAGGTGGCGCAGGACAAAGAGATTCCGCTGCCGCGCCTGATCATCGATGCGGACCTTGCCACCCTGGAGAGCTCGCTCCACGTCATCGAAACCTACCTTCATTTAGCCCGTACGCTGCCGGCGCACTTTCCAGCGTTGGAACAGGCCGAAGAACACCGCAGCCTGCTCAACGGGGCTATCACCCGCGAACTGTCGCGCCAGCGCAAACCGCGCAGTTCGGATCGCCGTCGCGTATCGAGCGACAACCGCAATTGCAAAGGCTGTGGCAAAGCCATGCCGATGGCTGCACGCAAATTCAGGCTATGTCAGAGCTGTTTCAGCGAAAAGCGAAAGTAGCCTGGCGGATAGGCGCAACCCATCGGCGGCGCTTGATCCCATGTTTCGCAGCAGCAGTCGATGCCGCTTACCGATTGCAGGCAGAACTGGCGAACGCCCGGCTTGGGACTGGCCAGCAGACCGGACGCCCCTTAGGATGCCGCAGGTTCATAGCGTGACAGGGCGTATTCAGCACCTCGTTACGACAGCGATCACCGCAAGCCATGGAGTCAGGACCGATGTCGATCATCCTTCAGTTGCGCAGGCAGCTGGCCGCGGTCACCAGTCGACTCGGCTGGGCCGCACTATTACTCGCACTCATGGTGCACGCCGGCGTGTCTTACCTCGGCCTGCGCCTGTTCGCCGAAGCGCCGCTCACCGAGCTCAAAACCTTCGTCTATTTCTATCTGACCACGGCGCTGACCGTCGGCTACGGTGACTTCTCGCCGCAGACCGCTGGCGGACGCATCTTTGTATCCACCTGGTTGATGATTGGCGGCATCGCGTTGCTGACCGCGGTCATCGGCAAAACCACCAATTCCATAATCGCAGTCTGGAGGAAAGGCATGAAAGGCAAAGGGACATTCGCCACCTGCACGGGCCATACCGTGGTGATCGGTTGGGAAGGCGAAATCAGCGAGCGCGTCGTCGAGTTGCTACACGAAGACGAAACCTCCAACGACCACCTGATCGTCATCTGCGACACCCAGCTCGAAGAGAATCCGATGCCAGGCAAGACCGAGTTCATCCATGGCGAGAGCCTGTCCTCCCTGGCGTTGCTGCAGCGCGCCGGAGTGAAAGGGGCCGAGCGGACGCTGGTGCGCACCGGCTCGGACGACCTGACGCTGGCCGTCGTATTGACCATCAACCAGCTCAACCCGGTCGGCCATGTGGTGGCACATTTCAGCAGCAGCGAGACCGCTCGCCTTGCCCGCAGCTACGCGCCAAAGCTGGAATGCACATCGAGCATGGCCATCGAGATGCTGGTGCGCTCATCGCAAGATCCGGGCTCCTCGGTAATCATCAACGAGCTGCTGAGCGTCGGCCAGGGCGCGACCCAGTATCGGCTGCTGCTGCCCGAGAGCTACGAAAGCACCGTCGGCGCGCTGTACAAGCAACTTAAAGACCGCCACAACGCGACACTCATCGGCTACCGCGGAAAGGACCAGAGCCAACCGACCATCAACCCGGCTAATGACACCCAGGTGCGCGGCGGCGAGCTGTTTTATATCGCCGATGCGCGCCTCGCGGGCTTGGGTGAAGCGAGCTAATACGGCGCTACAGCTATGCATTCATGGACGTTCACACCGGAGCGGGCTTTCTAGATGCACCGGAGCGGCGCCTGCCGCATAGAAGCTGCGGTCGCGGCGACGGCCAGATCCGACGCTTCACACTATCAAGCACACCGCGCGCAACCCTTGCATTCATGGAATCAACCCCGCCATCCCGGCTCTGATCAGGACAACCCTGAGCAGACCGGGAGGCACCATGAGCGACCCACACGACCTGCAGCGATTCGTCGACGCCCAGCAATCGATCTATGACCGCGCGCTGGCGGAACTGAAAGCCGGCCACAAGCAAAGCCATTGGATGTGGTTCATCTTTCCGCAGATAGCAGGCCTCGGCCACAGCGATATGGCACGTCGCTACGCCATCAAGGATGCGGAAGAAGCGACGGCCTATCTAGCGCACCCTCTGCTCGGGCCTCGCCTGGAGCAATGCGCGCAAGCACTGCTCGCCCACGCCGAGCGTCCGGCACGGCAGATTCTCGGTTCACCCGACGATATGAAGCTGCGTTCGAGCATGACGTTGTTCGCCGCCGTTGCGCCTGAGCGAACCGTATTCCAGGCGGTGCTCGATGCATTTTTTCCGGCCGGTGCCGACCCGGTGACGCGCTCGCGCCTGCATTGCTGACACGAGAACGGGTTTGGCCTGTCGATTAACGGCCGAGGCAAGCGGCTTCGCGGCATACCGTAAAAAACTGATCGTGGCGTCGCACAGATCGAGGAACCACTGATCAGTTAATCCCTCCAACCAGCGGATCGTAGCCCGCGCCCAGCTCGCTGCGATCCGTCTGCGTCTATGGTCGCGCTTTCGTCGGCCTGCAACTGCCGCTTCCTACTGCGTTAACAGCTGACAGACAGCCGCTCGGACCATGAGCCTGCGCGCCAGAATCCCGCCACTCATGACCGTCAGACGGCATCTTCGTCAGCTTTCCGTTGAAATGTTCGATTTTTTACTTTGACAGCCCGAGGGTTTGACTTTAAGTTTTCAATTCCGAACATTTCCGAACTCCAATAGTATTCGGACAAAAACAACAACAACCCAAAAAAGAGGTTCTGCGCATGAGCAACCCGTCCACCCCGACGCTTCGGGGCCAATGCATCGCCGAGTTTCTCGGCACCGCCCTGTTGATCTTCTTCGGTACCGGCTGCGTGGCCGCACTCAAGCTCGGCGGAGCTGATCTAGGCCTTTGGGAAATAAGCGTTATTTGGGGTATCGGCGTCAGCATGGGGGTTTACCTCGCCGCGGGTGTTTCGGGTGCTCACCTGAATCCTGCGGTATCCATTGCGTTGTGGCTGTTCGGCACATTCGAGCGTAACAAGGTGCCGGCTTATATCCTCGCCCAAACTGCGGGCGCCTTCTGCGCCGCCGCGTTGGTTTACGGTCTTTACAGCAGCCTGTTTTTCGATTTCGAACAGGCGCAACAAATGACTCGTGGCAGTATTGCCAGCCTCCAGCTCGCATCGGTGTTCTCAACCTACCCGCACCCGTCGCTTTCAATAGGCCAGGCATTTCTGGTGGAAGTGGTGATTACCGCTATCCTGCTGGGGATGATCATGGCGCTTACCGATGACGGTAACGGCCTGCCGCGCGGCCCGCTGGCGCCATTGCTGATCGGTTTGTTGATCGCCGTGATTGGCGGCGCGATGGGTCCGCTGACCGGCTTCGCCATGAACCCTGCGCGGGATTTCGGCCCGAAGCTGATGACCTATTTCGCCGGCTGGGGAGAAGTCACATTCACTGGCGGGCGCGACATTCCGTATTTCCTGGTCCCGCTGATCGCACCAGTGCTGGGCGCCTGCATTGGCGCGGCCGGCTACAAAGCCCTGATCTGCAAGCATCTACCGGGGCTGGGAGGCGCTTGCGACGTGTCGGCAAATGCGGAAGCGAAACCTGACAGCAGAGCCTTCACCAAACACGATGTCACTGCCCCAGAAGCTCGTTAAGGAATCGACACCATGAGCAATCAAAACAACAAGCAATTCATCGTCGCCCTCGACCAGGGCACCACCAGCTCCCGCGCCATCGTGCTGGACCGCAACGCCAACGTGGTAACCATCGCCCAGCGTGAATTTGCCCAGATCTATCCGCAGCCAAGCTGGGTCGAGCACGACCCCATGGAAATCTGGGCGACCCAGAGCGGCGTATTCGTCGAGGCGCTGGCGCAGGCCGGGATCACCAATGAACAGGTCGCGGCGATCGGCATCACCAACCAGCGCGAAACCACCATCATCTGGGACAAGATCACCGGCCGCCCGATCTACAACGCCATCGTCTGGCAGAGCCGCCAGAGCACGCCGATCTGCGATCAGCTCAAACGTGACGGCATGGAAGAGCACATCCGCGAGACCACCGGCCTGGTCATCGACCCTTATTTCTCCGGCACCAAGATCAAGTGGATCCTCGATCACGTCGAGGGCAGCCGCGAGCGCGCACGGCGCGGCGAACTGCTGTTCGGCACCGTCGATTGCTGGCTGATCTGGAAGATGACCCAGGGCAAGGCTCACGTCACCGATTACACCAACGCCTCGCGCACCATGCTGTTCGACATTCACACGCTGGACTGGGACCCGGTGATGTTGGAGGCGCTGGATATCCCGCGCGAAATGCTGCCCGAAGTGCGCTCCTCCTCGGAGATCTACGGGCACGCCTATCTCGGCTCTGGCCAGAGCACGGGCATTCCCATCGCCGGCATCGCCGGCGATCAGCAGGCCGCGCTGTTCGGCCAGATGTGCGTCGAGCCGGGCCAGGCCAAGAATACCTACGGCACCGGCTGCTTCCTGTTGATGAACACCGGAACCAAGGCGGTGCAGTCCCAGCATGGCCTGCTCACCACCATCGCCTGTGGGCCCAAGGGCGAGGTCAACTATGCGCTGGAAGGCGCCATCTTCAACGGCGGCTCCACCGTGCAATGGCTACGCGATGAGCTGAAGGTGATCAACGATTCGCTGGATTCGGAATACTTCGCCACCAAGGTGCAGGACAGCAATGGCGTCTATCTGGTGCCCGCCTTTACCGGTCTCGGCGCACCCTACTGGGACCCGCGTGCACGTGGCGCACTGTTCGGCCTGACCCGCGGCGTGAAGGTTGACCACATTATCCGCGCCGCACTCGAATCCATCGCCTACCAGACCCGCGACGTGCTCGATGCCATGCAACAGGACGCCGGCGAGCGGCTGCGCTCATTGCGCGTGGATGGCGGCGCGGTGGCGAACAACTTCCTCATGCAATTCCAGGCCGACTTGCTCGGGACCCACGTCGAGCGCCCGCAAATGAAGGAAACCACAGCCTTGGGCGCCGCCTATCTGGCAGGTTTGGCGACCGGCTTCTGGAGCAGCCTGGACGAGTTGCGCAGCAAAGCCACCATCGAACGCATCTTCGAGCCGGCCTGCGATAGCGACCAACGCGAAGCGCTCTACAAGGGTTGGAAGAAGGCGGTAAGTCGCACCCGGGATTGGGAGGAAGAATAAGCTCAACCGCAAACTGATATGCAGCACAGCGCCCGGCCCGGATTCGATTTCGCGCCGGGCGCGCTTATTCACAAACGAACAATTCTTTAATCAAAGCCCAGACTGCGGCATGCTTCCCGGCATATCGATAACAAGGAAGCCTCCATGAGTCTGGCCCCACGACAGCAGAGCATTCTCGAATTGGTGCGCGAACGCGGCTACGTCAGCATCGAGGAACTGGCGCAACAGTTCTCGGTGACGCCCCAGACCATCCGCCGCGACATCAATCAGCTTGGCGAAGCCGGTCTGCTGCGTCGCTACCACGGTGGCGTCGCCCACGATTCCAGCGTCCAGAACACCGCCTACACGCAACGCGCGCGCCAGATGCGTGACGAGAAGCGCCGCATCGCCGACGCCATGGCCGCACACATTCCCGATCAGGCCTCCCTGTTCATCAACATCGGCACCACCACTGAAGCCATCGCTCACGCCCTGCTCAACCACCGTGACCTCAAGGTCATCACCAACAACCTGCACGTGGCGAGCATTCTCAGCCCCAAGGAAGACTTTGACGTACTGATCGCCGGCGGCAACGTGCGAAGTGATGGGGGCGTGGTCGGTCAAGCCACTGCGGATTTCATCAGCCAGTTCAAGGTGGACTTCGCCCTGATCGGCATCAGCGGCATCGACGAGGACGGCACCCTGTTGGATTTCGATTACCAAGAAGTGCGCGTCTCCCAGGCCATCATCCACAATGCGCGAAAAATCTTCCTCGCCGCGGATTCGAGCAAGTTCGGTCGCAGCGCCATGACCCGGCTCGGCTCACTGGAGCAGATCGACATGCTGTTCACCGAGGCCCAACCACCGGAAGCCTTCCTCGATTTGCTCGAACGCCACCAGGTGAAGCTGGAAGTCACCGGCTGACGCATTCGAACGGCCGAACGAACACCTAAGTTTGGCCCCCGCACACATCTACAGCCCGCCGCCGCCAGTGCGACATGGACCGTAGACTGGCTTCACCCGAGCCCGCAAGCCGCAAGGCAAATCTCCGTCACGTTGCGTTACCCATCGACCTATCGTCCGAAGCCGGCCGGTACGGTTCAGCACCGATAGATAGCTCGTATCGTTTCGATTATTTTCTTTTGATATAAAAAACGAACATGGAATCTGGAGAGTGAACCTCTTCTGCGCTAGGATGTTCATATTCGAAAATGAATGTTCGTTCTTGAGGAGGATTCCGTGAGCGAGACCGTCTCCGAGCTGTACGACGTTGCCGTAATAGGCGGTGGGATCAATGGTGTGGGTATCGCTGCTGATGCAGCCGGACGCGGCCTGTCGGTGTTCCTCTGCGAGCGCGACGACCTGGCCAGCCATACCTCCTCGGCCAGCAGCAAGCTGATCCACGGCGGCCTGCGCTACCTTGAGCATTATGAGTTTCGCCTGGTTCGCGAGGCCCTCGCCGAACGCGAAGTGCTGCTGGCCAAAGCACCACACATCGTCAAGCCGATGCGTTTCGTCCTGCCGCATCGTCCACACTTGCGTCCCGCCTGGATGATCCGTGCCGGCCTGTTCCTTTATGACAACCTGGGCAAACGTGAAAAGCTTTCAGCGTCTCGGGGGTTGCGTTTTGGTAAGGAGAGCCCGCTCAAGCCGGAGATCAAGCGCGGTTTCGAATACTCCGACTGCTGGGTCGACGACGCGCGGCTGGTGGTGCTCAACGCTATGGCCGCTCGCGAGAAAGGTGCGCACATCCACACCCGGACCCAGTGCCTCAGCGCCAAGCGTGCCGCTGGCATCTGGCACGTCGAGTTGCAGCGGCAGGACGGCACACGGTTTTCCTTGCGTGCCAAAGCGCTGGTCAACGCGGCCGGACCCTGGGTGGCGCAGTTCATTGGGGATAACCTGCAGCAGCGTTCGCCCTACGGCATTCGCCTGATTCAGGGCAGCCACATCATCGTGCCGAAACTGTACGAAGGCGAGCAGGCATACATCATGCAGAACGAGGATCGGCGGATCGTCTTCGCCATCCCCTATCTCGATCGTTACACCATGATTGGGACCACCGACCGCGAGTACCGTGGTGACCCGGCCACGGTCAGCATCAGCGAAGACGAAATCGCCTACCTGCTGGGCGTTGCCAATACGCACTTTCGCCAGCAGCTCGAGGCGAAGGACATCCTGCATACCTTTGCTGGTGTACGGCCGCTGTGCGATGACGAGTCGGACAACCCCTCGGCGGTCACCCGTGACTACACGCTGTCGCTGTCGGCAGAAGAGAAACAGGCGCCACTGCTTTCGGTGTTCGGCGGCAAGCTGACCACCTACCGCAAACTGGCCGAATCGGCGATGGCTCAGCTCAAGGCCCACTTTCCCAGCATGGGCGAGAGCTGGACAGCGACTGCCCCGCTACCCGGCGGCGAAGGCATGACCACGGCCGAGGCGCTCGCTGAAGAGCTGATTGCTAAGGTAAAAGGCGTCGAGCAACCGCTGGCCAAACGCTGGGCGACGCTTTACGGCAATCGTGTTTGGCGCATGCTCGGCGATGCGCGCTCGCTCGATGCGCTGGGGGACAACCTCGGCCAGCACCTGTATACACAGGAAGTTGACTACTTGCGGCGTGAAGAATGGGTGACGCAGGCAGACGATATTCTCTGGCGCCGGAGCAAACTTGGCTTGGCGTTCACCCCGGATGAGCAGATACGTCTGCAGCACTATCTGCAGGCGCAAGTGAGCAGGACGACCGACGTAGACGCGGCCTGACGGCCGCGACGTT
>NZ_AGSX01000096.1 GCF_000235745.1 Stutzerimonas stutzeri SDM-LAC
GGGTCCTTATCTGTCAAAACCGCTAATGTCCGTTCTAAGACCGTCTGGAGAACACTTGCCCATCAGTGCTTTTGAACCTTTTTTTCACAGGTCCCTTCCGATTACACTGAGAAGCTGACCACACCTGCTAGAAGATGGAGGTATGCAGCCCGTTAGTAGGAGTAATACTACCCAGCTTATAACCCTCAAACGTAGGGCAGATGGCGGCCGCGATATCCTGCAGATGCATCCAGTACTAGTAG
>NZ_AGSX01000095.1 GCF_000235745.1 Stutzerimonas stutzeri SDM-LAC
TGAGCCATGATCAAACTCTTCAGTTCAATACTGCTTGGGTTTTGAGAAAACCCTAAACTTGGCTCAGCAATCGCAATCTCTTCTCCTAAAAGAAGAGCACTCAATGATTTCTCGCTGAGTATTTGTGATGCTGATAATCTTGCTGACCACCAGTCTTACCTCACAAGCACCCACACGAATTGCTTGATTCAGTTGTTAAAGAGCGTTTCGATCAAGTCTTTCGTCTCAACCGAGGCCGCGCATTCTACAGCAGCCTTGTGTCTCGTCAAGCTGTTTTTGAAGAAGTTTTTCTT
>NZ_AGSX01000094.1 GCF_000235745.1 Stutzerimonas stutzeri SDM-LAC
CCCACGCCGATGTGCATGAGCTGCAGCAGTTGCCGCTTGATGTGATTCAGCGGGGCAAGTACCAGCCGCGCGGTGATATCGATCCGGTTACGCTCGACGAACTGGCCAACTCGATTCGTACTCAGGGCGTGATGCAGCCGATTGTGGTTCGCTCGATCGGCGTTGGCCGCTATGAAATCATCGCCGGGGAGCGGCGCTGGCGTGCCAGCCAGCAGGCTGGCCTGGACCGGATTCCGGCTATGGTCCGGGATGTTTCCGATGAAGCTGCCATCGCCATGGCGTTGATCGAGAACATCCAGCGCGAGGATCTCAGTCCCATCGAGGAAGCCGTTGCGCTCCAGCGACTGCAGCAGGAGTTTCAGCTGACACAGCAGCAGGTCGCGGACGCGGTCGGTAAATCACGTGTGACCATTAGCAACCTGCTGCGTCTGATTGCACTGCCGGAGGAGATCAAGACGCTTCTCTCGCATGGCGATCTGGAAATGGGCCACGCTCGGGCATTGCTCGGGCTTCCGGCCGATCAGCAGGTCGAAGGCGCGCGGCACGTTGTCGCACGCGGCCTGACCGTACGGCAGACCGAAGCGCTGGTCAGGCAATGGTTGAGCAAACCGGAAAACGCCAAGACTGAGCCGAAAAGTGACCCTGACATCGTTCGTCTGGAACAGCGTCTGGCTGAGCGCCTGGGCTCGCCTGTGCAAATCAAGCACGGCGAAAAGGGCAAGGGCCAGCTGGTGATCCGTTACAGTTCGCTGGATGAGCTGCAGGGTGTGCTTGCGCACATCCGCTGATACAAAGTTTATGTAGTGCCCGTCAGAAAGTGCTACCTGACGGTTGAACGCAGGATGGGCTGCTCCTATACTCGCGGCGCTTTTTTTGACTGCGGTCAAGCTGAACGGCGAACGATTTTTGGCGATGGATGCACGGTGAATATACGCAACAAGACACCTCTCCATCGGTTGCCTGTAGTACGTGTGTTAGCCGTACAGGCGATTGTTGCGTTAGGCGCTGGCGTCGCGTGCGGCTTGCTTTTTGGTATTGTCGCCGGCTATTCGGGATTGCTGGGCGGCCTGATTGCGTTACTGGCTAATCTGTACTTCGCCTTCAAGGCGTTTCGCTATTTTGGCGCAAGATCGGCTAGAGCCATCGTGCAGTCCCTTTGGGCTGGTGAAATGGGTAAACAGATTCTGGCAGCAGCGCTTTTTGCGCTGGTGTTTGTGGGAGTGAAGCCGCTGCAACCGGCAGCCTTGTTCGTCGGTTATTTGTTGGTTCTTGGCGCTGGAGCGAGCGCCCTCCTGCTGATGAAAACTAATCCGAAGCATTGAGCACTGAGGCGTTTATGGCGAGTACCCCGGCGGAATACATCCAGCATCACCTGCAGAATCTGACCTACGGAAAACTGCCGGAAGGTTACGTGCGTGCAGACGGCTCAGTCGTTGATCAGGCTGGCTGGACCATTGCTCAATCAGGCCTAGAAGCGCGTGACATGGGTTTCATGGCCGTCCATCTCGACACGCTCGGATGGTCGCTGTTCATGGGTCTGGTCTTCATCCTGGTCTTCCGCATGGCAGCCAAGGGCGCTACGGCCGGTATTCCAGGCCGCCTGCAAAATTTCGTCGAGATGTGCGTCGAGTTCGTTGAAGGCGTGGTGAAAGACACCTTCCATGGCCGCAATGCACTGATTGCTCCATTGGCACTGACCATTTTCGTCTGGGTGTTCTTGATGAACAGCCTGAAGTGGATTCCAGTCGATTACATCCCGGGTCTGGCGGGCATGCTGGGTCTGCCGTACTTTAAGATCGTCCCGACAGCCGACCCGAACGGTACCTTCGGCCTGTCGCTCGGCGTGTTTATCCTGATCCTGTTCTACAGTTTCAAGGTCAAGGGCTTCGGCGGTTTCACCAAAGAATTGGCATTCACGCCGTTCAATCATTGGTCGCTCGTCCCGTTCAACCTGTTCCTCGAAATCCTCGGTCTGCTGACTAAGCCGCTGAGCCTTGCTCTGCGTCTGTTCGGCAACATGTATGCCGGTGAGGTGGTGTTCATCCTTATCGCGCTGCTGCCGTTCTACGTACAGTGGACCCTGAATGTGCCCTGGGCGATCTTCCATATTCTGGTGATCCCGCTGCAGGCGTTCATTTTCATGGTTCTGACCGTGGTGTACCTGAGCTCTGCGCATGAAGATCACGGTCATGCCGAACTCACACCGTAACCGCTGAACCGGTTCATTCTGTTTTGCTTTACCCAAGAAAACCTTAACCCTTAGCTTCAGGAGCTTTACATGGAACTCGTCTACATCGCCGCCTCTATCATGATCGGTCTGGGTGCCCTGGGCACTGGCATCGGCTTTGCCCTGCTGGGCGGCAAGCTGCTGGAATCCACTGCTCGTCAACCCGAGCTGGCTCCTCAGCTGCAAACCAAGACCTTCCTGATGGCCGGTCTGCTCGACGCCGTACCGATGATCGGTGTTGGTATCGCGATGTACCTCATCTTCGTTGTCGCTGCTTAAGACTTTTCCGGTTCCTGATGGGGTTCGCCTGGCGAGCCCCGTTGCCGTGGAATTGACAACCGCGTCGAACGAGATAGCACGAGGTATATCGCTGTGAACATTAACTTGACGCTGTTCGGTCAAACGTTCGCTTTCGCTATTTTCGTCTGGTTCTGCATGAAGTACGTATGGCCGCCCATCACCAAGGCCATGCAAGAACGCCAGAAGAAAATTGCTGAAGGGCTGGACGCCGCAGGCCGTGCGCAGCAAGACCTAAAGTTGGCTCAGGAAAAGGTGTCCAACACCCTCCGCGAGACCAAGGGGCAAGCTGCCCAGATCCTTGAGCAAGCCAACAAGCAGGCCAACGCCATCGTTGAGGATGCCAAGCAACAGGCGCGCGTCGAAGGCGAGCGACTGGTAGCCGGCGCCCGCGCCGAAATCGAGCAGGAAGTGAATCGTGCCAAGGAGCAACTGCGTAACCAGGTAGCCGTTTTGGCTGTCATGGGTGCGGAGAAGATCCTGGAGTCCCAGGTGGACGCCAAGGCGCACAACGATCTGGTCGAAAAACTGGCCTCCCAACTCTAAGCGAGGCAAGCGATGATCAATACCCAGACGCTTGCTCGGCCCTATGCAAAGGCCGCTTTCGAATTCGCCAGTTCTGCTGGCCGGATTGATGCCTGGTCGGGCATGTTGAGCCTGGCTGCGGTCGCCGTTGACGTTCCCCATGTTGCCGAACTGCTCAAGAACCCGCGTCTTACCAGCGAAAGCAAGGTCAAGACGCTGGTTCAGCTGTTTGGTAGCGACATCGATGAGGCTTTCCGAAACTTCGTTACCACGCTGGGCGATAACGATCGCCTGGACGTGTTGCCGACCATTCGGGAGCTGTTCGAGGAGCTCAAGGCTGAAGCTGAAAAGACACTCGACGTTGAAGTGCAGACAGCCTTCGAGCTGACACCTGCGCAACTCCAAACCTTGGCTGCCGCCCTGTCGAAGCGGCTAGATCGTACCGTCAACCCCCAGCAGGTCGTGAACCCTGCGCTGATCGGCGGCGTTGTTATCCGCGCCGGCGATGTGGTTGTCGATGGTTCGGTCCGCGGCAAACTGAGCCAGTTGGCCGAATCGTTGAAATCCTGATTTGAGGGTCGTGGCATGCAGCAACTGAATCCTTCCGAGATTAGTGAAATCATAAAGCAGCGCATCGGTAGTTCCGACGTGTCTGCCCAAGCGCGTAACGAAGGCACCATCGTCAGTGTTTCCGACGGTATCGTTCGCATTTACGGCCTGGCCGACGTCATGTACGGGGAGATGATCGAATTCCCTGGCGGCGTCTTCGGTATGGCTCTGAACCTGGAACAGGACTCCGTAGGTGCCGTGGTATTGGGCGCCTACCAAAGCCTGACCGAAGGCATGAGCGCCAAGTGCACCGGTCGCGTACTGGAAGTTCCGGTAGGTCCGGAGCTGCTGGGTCGCGTCGTCGATGCATTGGGCAACCCGGTAGACGGCAAAGGCCCGGTCAACGCGCAGGCGACTGACGCGGTTGAAAAGGTCGCCCCTGGTGTGATCTGGCGTAAGTCGGTCGACCAGCCGGTACAGACCGGCTACAAGTCGGTCGACGCCATGATCCCGGTCGGTCGTGGTCAGCGCGAGCTGATCATTGGTGACCGTCAGATCGGTAAGACGGCTCTGGCCATCGACGCGATCATCAACCAGCGCAACAGCGGCATCAAGTGCGTCTACGTCGCCATCGGTCAGAAGCAGTCGACCATCGCTAACGTAGTGCGCAAGCTGGAACAGCACGGTGCCCTGGCCAACACCATCATCGTTGCCGCTTCGGCTTCGGAATCCGCTGCGCTGCAGTTCCTGGCTCCGTATGCCGGCTGCACCATGGGCGAGTACTTCCGTGACCGCGGCGAAGACGCGCTGATCGTTTACGACGACCTGTCCAAGCAGGCTGTTGCCTATCGCCAGATTTCCCTGCTGCTGCGTCGTCCACCAGGACGCGAAGCCTACCCGGGCGACGTGTTCTATCTCCACAGCCGTCTGCTGGAGCGTGCTTCGCGCGTATCCGAAGAATATGTCGAGAAGTTCACCAATGGCGCCGTGACTGGCAAGACCGGTTCCCTGACCGCTCTGCCGATCATCGAGACCCAGGCGGGTGACGTTTCCGCGTTCGTTCCGACCAACGTGATTTCCATCACCGACGGTCAGATCTTCCTCGAATCATCGATGTTCAACGCAGGCATCCGTCCGGCCGTCAACGCCGGTATCTCGGTATCACGTGTTGGTGGCGCAGCGCAGACCAAGATCATCAAGAAGCTGTCCGGTGGTATTCGTACCGCGCTGGCTCAGTACCGTGAACTGGCGGCGTTCGCCCAGTTCGCCTCTGATCTGGATGAAGCGACCCGCAAGCAGCTCGAGCATGGTCAGCGTGTCACCGAGCTGATGAAGCAGAAGCAGTACGCGCCGATGTCCATTGCCGACATGGCGGTGTCCCTGTACGCAGCCGAGCGTGGCTTCCTGCAGGACATCGAAGTAGCCAAGGTTGGTGCCTTCGAGCAGGCGTTGATTGCCTATTTCCATCATGAGCATGCTGCTCTGCTGGACAAGATCAACGTGAAGGGCGACTTCAACGACGAAATCGACGCGGGCATCAAGGCCGGTATCGAGTCGTTCAAGGCCACCCAATCCTGGTAAGCCGCAGCGGGAGCCGCAGGGCTCCCGCTTGCTAACCCGATAGGTGTCAAATGGCAGGCGCAAAAGAGATTCGCAGCAAGATTGCGAGCATCAAAAGCACGCAGAAGATCACCAGCGCCATGGAAAAGGTGGCGGTCAGCAAGATGCGCAAGGCACAGATGCGCATGGCTGCCAGCCGTCCTTATGCGGAGCGGATCCAGCAGGTGATTGGCCATTTGGCCAACACCAACCCGGAATACCGTCACCCGTTCATGGTTGAGCGTTCGGTCAAGCGTGTCGGCTACATCGTCGTCTCGTCCGATCGTGGCCTGTGCGGCGGCTTGAACACCAACCTGTTCAAGGCGCTGATCAAGAACATGAAGGAATGGCACGACAGTAAAGTCGAAGCCGACTTGTGCGTGATCGGTAACAAGGGTGCGAGCTTTTTCCGCAGCTTTGGCGGCAACGTGGTCGCGGCGGTCAACGGGCTTGGTGAAGAGCCGTCGATCAATGATCTGATCGGCAGCGTCAAGGTCATGTTGGACGCTTTCGATCAAGGCCGTCTGGACCGTCTCTACCTGGTGTCGAACAAGTTCATCAACACCATGACGCAGAAGCCGACCGTAGCCCAGTTGCTACCGTTGGCCGCGAGTGACGATCAGGCCGCGCCGAAAGGTAAGTGGGACTATTTGTACGAACCCGACGCTCGCTTGTTGCTCGATGCGCTGCTGGTTCGCTACGTCGAATCCCAGGTCTACCAGGCCGTGGTCGAAAACGGTGCCGCCGAACAGGCTGCCCGGATGATCGCCATGAAGAACGCAACCGACAACGCCGGTGAGCTGATCAGCGACCTGCAACTGGTCTACAACAAGGCCCGTCAGGCTGCGATCACCCAGGAAATTTCGGAAATCGTCGGCGGCGCTGCCGCGGTTTAAGAACGGTTCAAATATTCAGAGGAACCAAACATGAGTAGCGGACGTATCGTTCAAATCATCGGCGCCGTTATCGACGTGGAATTTCCGCGCGATCTGGTACCGAACATTTATGACGCGCTGAAAGTCACAGGCGCCGAAACCACCCTGGAAGTCCAGCAGCAGCTGGGCGACGGCATTGTCCGTACCATCGCCATGGGCTCGACCGAAGGCCTCAAGCGTGGCCTGGACGTCAGCAACACTGGCGCTGCCATCTCCGTACCGGTGGGCACCGCCACACTGGGCCGGATCATGGACGTCCTGGGTAACCCCATCGACGAAGCCGGTCCGATCGGTGAAGAAGAGCGCTGGGGTATCCACCGCGCTGCGCCGAGCTATGCCGAACAGGCGGGCGGCAACGAGCTGCTGGAAACCGGCATCAAGGTTATCGACCTGGTCTGCCCGTTCGCCAAGGGCGGTAAGGTCGGTCTGTTCGGTGGCGCCGGTGTGGGCAAGACCGTAAACATGATGGAGCTGATCCGTAACATCGCCATGGAACACAGCGGTTATTCCGTGTTCGCCGGTGTGGGTGAGCGGACTCGTGAAGGTAACGACTTCTATCACGAGATGAAGGACTCCAACGTTCTGGACAAGGTTGCTCTGGTCTACGGCCAGATGAACGAGCCACCAGGAAACCGTCTGCGCGTGGCACTGACCGGCCTGACCATGGCCGAGAAGTTCCGTGACGAAGGCAAGGACGTTCTGCTGTTCGTCGACAACATCTACCGCTACACCCTGGCCGGTACCGAAGTATCGGCGCTGCTGGGTCGTATGCCGTCCGCGGTGGGTTATCAGCCGACGCTGGCTGAGGAAATGGGTGTTCTACAGGAGCGCATCACCTCCACCAAGAGCGGTTCGATCACCTCCGTTCAGGCCGTTTACGTTCCTGCGGACGACTTGACCGACCCGAGCCCGGCGACCACCTTCGCCCACCTCGACGCTACCGTGGTTCTGTCGCGTGATATCGCATCCCTGGGTATCTACCCGGCGGTCGATCCGCTCGACTCCACTTCGCGTCAGCTGGATGCCAACGTGATTGGTCAAGAGCACTACGACACTGCTCGCGGCGTTCAGTACGTGCTGCAGCGTTACAAGGAACTGAAGGACATCATCGCGATTCTCGGCATGGACGAACTGTCCGAAGCCGACAAGCAGCTGGTATCCCGCGCTCGTAAGATCCAGCGCTTCCTGTCCCAGCCGTTCTTCGTGGCCGAAGTCTTCACCGGTTCGCCAGGCAAGTACGTTTCGCTGAAAGAAACCATCCGTGGCTTCGCCGGCATCCTCAACGGTGATTACGATCACCTGCCGGAGCAGGCGTTCTACATGGTTGGCGGTATCGACGAAGCCATCGAAAAAGCCAACAAACTGTAACTGGCGCGCCCGTTCGCGGGCGCCAATAAGCTCTGCTGGCGGCATGTGCTTGCGGCAGGGCTCATTACCGAGGCATAAGTATGGCTATGACAGTCCACTGTGACATCGTCAGTGCGGAAGAAGAGCTGTTCTCGGGGCTGGTGGAGATGGTTGTCGCTCATGGTCACCTGGGTGATCTGGGTATCCTGCCGGGCCACGCTCCACTGCTGACCGACCTCAAGCCCGGTCCGGTGCGAGTGATCAAGCAGGGCGGCGGTGAGGAAATCTTCTACATTTCCGGCGGCTTCATTGAAGTCCAGCCGAACATGGTGAAGGTACTTGCCGATACCGCTACTCGCGCGAAGGACCTGGACGAGGCGGCGGCGAAAGCTGCTGTTACAGCCGCCGAAAAAGCGTTGCACGAGAAAGGTGCCGAGTTCGACTACGGCTCTGCTGCTGCGCGCCTTGCCGAGGCTGCAGCCCAGCTGCGGACCATCGAGGCGATGCGCAAGAAGTACGGCCGCGGTTGATCCGTTAACGGCTTCATCGCGCACGAGTAAAAGGGTAGCCTTGGCTACCCTTTTTCTTTTTCCGTATTCCGATATCAACTTCTCACGTCGGCCCGCAGGGTCACGATTGTTCAGGATCTGCCATGTCTCTCGATATCGTCATTCTCGCTGCCGGTCAGGGCACGCGCATGCGTTCAGCCTTGCCCAAAGTGCTTCATCCGGTCGCCGGACAATCGATGCTCGGTCACGTCATCGACACCGCTCGTGGCCTTAAACCAAAGGCCATCCATGTGGTGATTGGCCATGGCGCCGAGCTGGTACGTGAGCGGTTGGCGGCGGATGATCTGAATTTCGTCGTGCAGGCCGAGCAGCTGGGTACCGGACACGCCGTGGCTCAGGCGCTACCGGCCCTCACAGCCGAACGGGTGCTGATTCTTTACGGCGACGTACCGCTGATCGAGACAGCAACGCTGGATCGTCTTCTGCATAAAGTCGGATCGCAGCAACTGGCGCTGCTCACCGTGAGTCTGGACGACCCGACCGGTTACGGCCGCATTGTCCGGGATGAACAGGGCGTGGTTCAGGCGATCGTCGAGCACAAGGATGCGACCGCCGAGCAGAAGCAGATCAGCGAAGGCAATACCGGAATTCTTGCAGTGCCGGGCGAGCGGCTCGGCGATTGGCTGGGAAGGTTGTCCAATAGCAATGCCCAAGGTGAGTACTACCTGACCGACGTCATCGCCATGGCTGTGGCTGATGGTCTGACGGTGGCCACTGAACAGCCGCAGCATGCCATGGAAGTACAGGGCGCCAACGACCGCATCCAATTGGCCGATCTCGAGCGGCATTATCAGCAGCGTGCTGCGCGCCGCTTGATGGCTCAAGGCGTGACATTGCGCGATCCGGCCCGCTTCGACCTGCGTGGCGAGGTTACCGTTGGCCGTGATGTGCTGATCGACGTCAATGTGATCCTCGAAGGCAGAGTCGTGATCGAGGATGACGTCGAGATCGGACCGAACTGCGTGATTCGTAATAGCACCCTGCGTCGCGGAGCGGTGGTCAAGGCCAACTCCCATCTGGAAGGCGCGGAGCTGGGCGAGGGCGCTGATTGTGGGCCGTTTGCACGTCTGCGTCCGGGCGCTGTGCTGGGGGAAAGGGCGCATGTGGGTAACTTCGTTGAAGTGAAAAACTCGCACCTGGGAGAGGGCGCGAAAGCCGGCCATCTGGCGTATCTGGGCGATGCGGAAATCGGCGCGCGAACCAATATCGGCGCCGGCACCATCACCTGCAACTACGATGGAGCCAACAAGTCCCGTACGGTCATGGGTGAAGATGTCTTCATAGGGTCGAATAGTTCGCTGGTGGCGCCGGTGACGCTGGGTGATGGAGCGACAACGGGTGCGGGCTCGGTTATCACGGCTGATGTGCCAGCCGGCACGCTGGCGCTGGGGCGTGCTCGCCAGGCACTGATAAGTGGCTGGAAGCGACCAGAAAAAGCCCGCAAGTAGCGCCTACTGAAGCTCGCCCTGTGCTCGGGCGAGTCGTGTTCTTACCAGCGGTACTCAAGTGATCGCGGGTTTGGTCGATAGAAGGGCATAACCACACAGGACGCCACCATGCCCTCCCTGAACCGCCTGTCTATCCAGTGGAAGCTCACCCTGCTGGCAGGCTTATGCCTGCTGCTGATCGTCGGTTTGCTGGTCAGCGCATCGCTTTATCAGTCGCATCAGACTGTCGCGCTGGTCAACGCCTCGAGCAGCGCAATGCTCGAGGAGTCGGCACGCAATAACCTGCAAGCACGTGGATTGTCCCAGGCTCTGCGCATCGAGCGGCAATTCAACGACGCCTATCAGTATGGTCTGGGGTTTGCGAGGCAAGTGCTGTCGTTGCGCGAGCAGTCCATAGAACGGATGTCCAATGCGTTCGAACTCCGCGAAGACCTTCACCATCAAATTCAAACGGCGTTGCGGGCCAATCCGTCTCTCATCGGGCTCTACGTGGTGTTCGAGACGGATGCGCTGGATGACAAGGACGGCATGTTCATCGGCAACCCGGAGATGGGCGGAAATGACACCGGGCGTTTCTCGCTGTATTGGTCACAACGCACACCCGGCGAGCTCAGCGCTGAAACCATGGCCGAGTCGGAGATAGCGGATACCACGCCCGGTATCAGTGGCGCGCCCTATAACGCCTGGTACAGCTGCCCGCGCGACAGCGCGCGAATCTGTCTTCTGGATCCCTATTTCGACGAGGTAGAGGGCAAGCCGCTGCTCATGACGAGTGTCGCGTTTCCGCTTATCGACAACGGCAAGGTCATCGGTGTCGTGGGCGTGGACATCAGTCTTGCCTCGCTTCAGCAACTGAGCGAACAGGCCCATCAGGAACTTTACCAAGGCGAAGGCCAGCTAAGCGTCATCAGCCCTGCGAAGCTTTTAGGTGGGCACAGTCGTGATGCCGGGCTGCTGGGCAAGCCGCTCAGCGCCGCCTTTGGCGATGAAAGCGAGACCATCGCTCGCGCGGTCGATGCCGGCCGGCTCGCCATGCTTGAAGACGGCGAGATGCTGAGAGTTTTACAGCCCGTACAGCCGATCCCTGAGCTGGCGCCTTGGGGTGTACTGCTGGAAGTACCGCGCAAAGTGCTCCTAAGTCCGGCGTTGCGCCTCGAACAGACACTGCAACAGGAGAGCCGGCAGGACAGCATCATTGCGCTGGCGATCGGGCTTGGCGCGGGTTTGGTGGGTCTTGTGCTGATGTGGCTGACTGCACGAGGCGTCACCCGGCCAATCGAAGGTGTGGCCGCGATGCTCAAGGACATCGCCAGTGGCGAAGGCGATCTCACGCGCCGGTTGGAATACAGCCGTGATGATGAGCTCGGAGCCCTGGCGGGATGGTTCAACCGCTTCCTCGACAAGCTGCAGCCGACCATTGCAGATGTGAAGCGCTCGGTACAGGACGCGCGCAGTAGTGCTGACCAGTCGGCTGCTATCGCCAGCCAGACCAGCGCCGGCATGCAGCAGCAATTCCGCGAGGTCGATCAGGTCGCGACGGCGTCGCAGGAAATGAGCGCTACTGCGCAAGACGTCGCGCGCAACGCCGCGCAAGCCGCTGAAGCGGCACGGGACGCGGACCAGGCCACCCACGAGGGGCTTAGCGTGATCGACAACACCACGCAAAGCATTGGCAGTCTGGCGGATGAGCTCAACCGTGCCATGACTCAAGTGGAGAGTCTGGCAGCCAGCAGCGAGCAGATTGGATCGGTACTCGAGGTGATTCGCGCGATTGCCGAACAGACCAATCTGCTGGCCCTTAACGCGGCGATCGAGGCGGCACGGGCTGGCGAAGCCGGGCGTGGATTCGCCGTCGTGGCTGATGAAGTGCGCAGCCTGGCCCGGCGCACCCAGGAGTCCATTGAAGAGATCCGCCAGGTTATCGAGCGCCTGCAGAGCGGCACCCGCGATGTGGTAACAGCCATGCAGGGCAGCCGTAGTCAGGCTCAGGGCAGCGTCGACCAAGTGGGCAATGCTGTCGCGGCGTTGCGTAAGATTGGGGATGCGGTGGCGGTGATTTCCGACATGAATCTACAGATTGCCAGCGCCGCTGAGGAGCAGAGCGCGGTCGCTGAGGAAATCAACCGTAATGTGGCGGGGATACGGGACGTTACTGAATCGCTTTCCGGACAGGCGGATGAATCTGCGCGGGTCAGCCAGGCGCTGAACCAGCTGGCGAACCATCAGCAGAGTCTCATGGGCTATTTCCGCGTTTGACGCCTCACGGCGGTTGACGAGGGCGGCAAGATAAGTTTTGATTCGCGAATTATCTTTCGAATCGAAACTTAAGCAATGTCGAAACGCAACACACCGCAACGACGCCACGCCATTCTCGCCTTGCTCAATGCGCAAGGCGAAGTGAGCGTCGATGAGCTGTCCAAGCGTTTCGAGACGTCCGAGGTCACCATACGCAAGGACCTCGCTGCGCTGGAAAAAAACGGTCTTCTGTTGCGCCGTTACGGTGGTGCGGTGCCCTTGCCGCAGGAGCTGATTGGCGACAGCGCCCAGCCCGTCTCGCCCTGGAAGCAAGCCATCGCTCGAGCGGCCGTTAGCTGCATCCGCGAGCACGCCCGCATCATCATCGACAGCGGCACAACCACGGCCGCGATGATTCCCGAACTGGGCCACAAGCACGGCCTGTTGGTCATGACCAATTCGCTGGGTGTGGTCAACGCCCTGCGCGAGCTGGAACACGAACCCACGCTACTGATGACCGGCGGCACCTGGGACCCGCATTCCGAGTCTTTCCAGGGGCAGGTGGCCGAGCAGGTGCTGCGTTCCTACGATTTCGATCAGCTGTTCATCGGCGCCGACGGCATCGACTTGCAGCGTGGCACCACGACATTCAACGAATTGCTCGGCCTGTCGCGCGTCATGGCTGAAGTGGCGCGCGAGGTCATCGTGCTCGCCGAGTCCGACAAGATTGGCCGACGCATACCCAATCTGGAATTGCCCTGGGCCGACATTCAGACCCTCATAACGGACGATCGCCTCACCGCCGAGGCGCGTTTAAGCATTCAGGCCCGCGGCGTCAAGCTGATCTGCGCGGCCGTCGAAACCCATCTGGAGACCTGAACATGTGTGGCATTGTTGGCGCCGTCGCCGAACGTAACATTACTCCAATCCTGCTTGAAGGCCTCAAGCGGCTCGAATACCGCGGCTACGACAGCGCCGGTATTGCGGTGCTGGATGGCCATGGCTCGCTCAATCGTCTGCGCCGTTCTGGCAAGGTCGCCGAGCTGGAACAGGCGCAACAGCAGGAACAGCTGAACGGTCGCCTGGGCATCGCTCATACCCGCTGGGCCACCCACGGCGCACCCTGCGAGCGCAACGCACACCCGCATTTTTCCGGTGAAGATCTGGCCGTTGTGCATAACGGCATCATCGAGAACCACGAAGCCTTGCGCCATGAATTGAAGGGTCTGGGCTACGTTTTCGTCTCCGACACTGACACGGAGGTCATTGTCCACCTGCTGCGCCACAAGCTCGACGAGCTCGGCGATCTGACTGTCGCGCTCAAGGCGGCGGTCAAGGAGCTGCATGGCGCTTACGGTCTGGCGGTGGTCAGCGCCAAGCAACCGGATCGCCTGCTCGCCGCGCGCAGCGGCAGCCCGCTGGTTATTGGTCTCGGAATGGGCGAGAACTTTCTCGCGTCCGATCAGCTGGCCTTGCGCCAGGTAACCGACCGTTTCATGTACCTGGAAGAAGGTGACATCGCCGAGATCCGCCGCGAGAGCGTACAGATCTGGGATGTGAATGGTCAGCCGGTTGACCGCGAAAGCGTGCAGTACCACGAGGGCGCCGAAGCCGCTGACAAGGGCGAGTACCGCCACTTCATGCTCAAGGAAATTCACGAGCAGCCCAAGGTTGTGCAGCGCACCCTTGAAGGCCGCCTCGGAGAGCATCAGGTGCTGGTGCAGGCGTTCGGGCCGCAGGCTGCCGAGTTGTTTGCCAAGGTGCGTAACGTGCAGATCGTCGCCTGCGGCACCAGCTACCACGCCGGTATGGTGGCCCGTTACTGGTTGGAAGAACTGGCTGGCATCCCTTGCCAGGTCGAGGTCGCCAGTGAGTTCCGCTACCGCAAGGTGGTGGTGCAGCCCAACACCCTGTTCGTGACCATTTCTCAGTCCGGCGAGACCGCCGATTCGCTCGCGGCGCTGCGCAACGCCAAGGCGCGTACGGACGAGGAGGGACGCTATCTCGCCAGCCTGGCGATCTGCAACGTTGGGATCAGCTCATTGGTGCGCGAGTCCGACCTGACCCTGCTGACCCAGGCCGGGCCCGAAATTGGGGTGGCTTCGACCAAGGCCTTTACCACGCAGCTGGTCGGCCTTCTGCTGCTGACGCTGTCGTTAGGGCAAGTGCGCGGCACCTTGGCCCCGGCACTGGAAGCGGAGTTGATCGACGAGCTGCGCCGACTGCCGACCCGTTTGGGCGAGGCGCTGGCAATGGATACCACCGTCGAGAAAATCTCCGAGCACTTCGCCGAGAAGCATCACACGCTGTTTCTGGGCCGTGGCGCGCAGTATCCGGTGGCGATGGAAGGCGCGCTCAAGCTTAAAGAGATCTCCTACATCCATGCCGAAGCGTATCCAGCCGGTGAGCTCAAGCATGGCCCGTTGGCGCTGGTTGATGCGGACATGCCGGTGGTGACGGTGGCGCCTAACAACGAGCTGCTGGAAAAGCTCAAGTCCAACCTGCAGGAGGTCCGTGCCCGGGGCGGCGAGCTGATCGTATTTGCCGACCGAGAAGCCGGCATCGAAAACGGCGAGGGCACCTTCATCGTGAGCATGCCGCACATTCACGATGTGCTGGCCCCGATCCTCTATACCCTGCCGTTGCAGCTGCTCTCCTACTACGTCGCGGTGCTGCGCGGAACCGATGTCGATCAGCCCCGCAACTTGGCCAAGAGTGTGACGGTGGAATAAAGGCGACAGCGGTTGAAGTCAGACGAAAAGCCCGAAAGGGTTTTTCTTCGTTATGGACGTTGGGTTTTTGCGGCAGCGAGGAAGCGTTCGAAGGTATCCATCGCGCCGGCCCGCACATCCTCCCACGGGTGGGTTTTACCGTGCCGCTCGAGCTGCTCGAGGAAAGCCGCCCATGACGGCGTCGTGCCGTGACCAGCGAGATAGCGCAACGGCGCGCTGGGGTTGCCGCTGGCGACGCGTTTAGCCAGCACGCGCCCGCCTAACCGTGACCCTTCAATGACGTAGGCCGCGCCCAAACACCAGCCAGGCCGAAGTGGATAGGGGATTGATTCCGTTACCGGTGGCCGGCCTTCCAGCTCCGCCAGATCCGCAGACAGCGCGTGGCGTCGTTGACGCTGCGGCCAATCGCCGACCATGGCTTCGATCCTGGATGCTTCGAGCGCGACTTCCAGCGGTTCAACGACCTGGGCATGTGCTCGAAGAAAGTCACGGTAGCCGTCGATTTGCTCCAGCGGGAACGCAGAAAAGGCGGCATCGACGCGCTGATGGTGCGGTGCGGTAGCCGCTCGCAGGCGAGAACGGAGCGACTCCATCAGGCCGGCACACTTTCTTTAAGGGCCATGTTGAGCTTTGCAGCCAGATGCTCTTCGCGGAACGGCTTCTGAATAATCGTCGAGGTACCCATGCCGAGTTCACCGAGCTCGGCATAACCGGTGACGAATACCACAGGCAGCTTTGGATAACGCGACAGGACAGCGCGTGCCAGTTCGCCGCCATTCATGCCCGGCATGGCGAAATCGGCCAATAGCAGGTCCACGCTTGCGCCATCCTGCAGCAGGTCCAATGCCGCCTGGCCACTGTCTGCCTGGATGACCAGGTATCCGAGGTTGCCTAACATCTGTGCGGTTACTTCTCGCACGCTGTTATCGTCGTCGACCAGTAGCACCGTGTGGGACGCGTCGCCGATGGGCGTGCTGTGATCGGGCTCGGGCGTACCGGTCGGCAGTTCCGGTGCCATCACGCGGGGCAGGTAGACCTTCACCGTCGTGCCGACACCCAGGTTTGTTTCGATTCGTGCGCCGCCACCTGACTGCTTGGCGAAGCCAAACACCTGTGCCAATCCGAGTCCCGAACCTTTGCCCACCTCTTTTGTAGTGAAGAAAGGTTCGAATGCCTTCTGCAGAACCTCATCGCTCATGCCTGTGCCCGTGTCGGTGACGGACAGGACAACGTACTCGCCGGGAACGGGCTCTTCGGCGCGCAGAGGGGAGGTGTCGACTACTGCATTGGCCGTACTGAGGGTCAGCGTACCGCTGGAGCCCATGGCATCGCGGGCATTGATCGCCAGGTTGAGGATGATCATCTCGATCTGGGTTGGGTCGACCAACGCATGCCAGAGCCCGGCGCGGGTATCGGTCTCGATGGTGACGGCGCCGCCGAGCGTGCTGTGCAAGAGGCTGAGCAGACCCACCAGTGTGTCGTTGAGATCTACCGCTTTAGGAGCCAGTTGTTGGCGGCGGGCGAAGGCCAGCAATTGGCTGGTCAGGGTTGCGCCACGCTCGCCGGATTCCTGGATGTATTGCAGGCGGCTGAGTGATTTGGTGATCGGTGCGCCTCGCTCAAGGTCGTTCTTGAGGAAGCTGGCGCTGGTGAGTATGACGGTCAGTAGGTTGTTGAAGTCGTGGGCAACCCCGGCGGTGAGCTGGCCGACGGCTTCGAGACGCTGCATCTGCTGCAGAGTGGCTTCAATGCGCTCGCGTTCTTTGATCTGCTCGGTCAGCTCGCGGTTCGCGGCGGCGAGCCGGTCGACCGCTGCGATTTCACTGGTGATGTCTCGCCCGGCGGCATACATCCGATCGCCTTCAGGCGCGGCCGTCCAGGAGAACCAGCGATAACCACCGTCGCTGTGCTGCATGCGGTTGATGAAGCGATCGGTCACATCGCCCTGGCGAATGCGAGCGGTTTCCTCGAGCGTTGCACTGAGGTCATCGGGATGCACCAAGGACCACAGAGGTTGATCCACCAGTTGTTTACGGGGCCAGCCGAGGGTGGTTTCCCAGACGGGGTTGAGGGCGACGACCGTCGTATCGAAGCGCATCACCACGAGCAGGTCGCGCGACAATTCCCACGTGCGGTCGCGCTCGCGGGTACGCGCCTCGACGCGCTCGCCAAGCGTCTCATTCATCCGCTTGAGCGCCTCGGTGGCCTGCTTTTGTTCGGTGACATCCATCACCACGCCAATGAAACGTTTGCCTGTTCCGTCTTCGAAGAAGCCTTGGCCACGGACTTCCACCCAACGCACCTGCCCGTCGTCGAGCAGAATCCGGTAATCGACAGTGAACTCCTTGTCGTCGGCGTAGGAGAGGGTGGCCCAAATCTCTTCGCGGATGCGCTGCAAATCGTCCGGATGGCAGAGCGCTTCGAACTCACGAATATTGACGGGCACATCGTCTGCCAGACCGAACATTGCGCGGCAGCGTCGATCAAGGATCATCGTGCCGCTCTCCGGCTCGTAATCCCACATGCCCAGGCCGGCAGCATCGATCGCCAGACGAGCGCGCACCTCCACTTCCCGCAGGGCTTCTTCGGCGCGCAGGCGGCCTCGGCGCTCCTGGACTTCGCTAAGGGCACGCTCGACGGCCTTGGGCAGGAATCCGAGGTTTTGCTTGAGCACATAGTCGATGGCGCCGGAGCGCATCATGTTGACGGCATGTTCCTCTCCGAATACGCCGGATAGGAAGATGAAGGGTGTGTCAGGGGCCAGCTGTCTGGCTTCCTGCAACGCCTGGCTACCGGAATAGCCTGGCAGGATGTAATCCGAAAGAATCAGGTCGAAGCGCCGACGCTGCAAGGCTTCGACGACGCCTGCGCGGTCGAAGACGATCTCCGTGTCGATGGTGTAACCACACCGCTCGAGGGTCAGCAATGCCAGTTCGGCATCGTGCGGGCTGTCTTCGACGAACAGGACGCTGATAGTAGTTTTCGGCGGCATAACCATCCTGTCGCGGGAGTCGCACGGCGTGTCGTGGTTCAGTTGAGATCGTATGAAGCGCAGGCTTCTCAGTCACGGGTGTCGTCGTCTGGACGGTCGCGGCGTTGGCGCTTCAGCCGAAACGAGCCCGGTGGCGGTTCGTTGAGCACCGCCCAAAAAATCCCCAAATCCGAAATGGCCGCCACGAAATCCCGAAATTCGACCGGCTTGACGACGTAAGCGTTCACCCCGAGTTCATAGGCTTTTGCCAGATCGGGCTCTTCGCGCGAAGAGGTCAGCATGACCACGGGAATACTGCGCAGCTCGGCGGTCTCACGTACGGTCTTGAGCACTTCCAGGCCATCCACCTTGGGCAGCTTGAGGTCGAGAAGAAGCACGGCCGGGTTGCCACCGGCGCGGCTTGCATAATCTTCACGACGTAGCAGGTAGTCGAGCGCCTCGGCACCGTCACGCATGACGATCACCTCATTGGCCAACTGGCTGCGCTCAAGCGCGACCAGTGTCAGCTCCAGGTCGTGAGGATCATCCTCGACCAACAGAATGGGTTTGAGCATTTAGGGTCCCGTACTAAATGGATGACGCGTAGCTGAGTCTGGGCAGCGAAAAGAAGAAAGTTGCGCCCTGGCCGACCTCACCGTTGGCCCACACCTGACCATCGTGGCGCTCGATGATCCGGCGCACACTGGCCAGACCGATGCCGGTGCCCTCGAATTCTTCCATTCGGTGCAAGCGCTGAAACACACCGAACAGCTTGTTGGCGTACTGCATGTTGAAGCCCACACCGTTGTCACGGACGTAGACGATAATTTCTTCGGGCCGCTCTTCGGCGCCGATCTCGATGACCGCGAGCTCGCGTTTGCGGCTGTACTTGATCGCGTTGGAGACCAGGTTGCGCAGGGCCATATGAATGAAGGCGGCATCCGCTACCACAATCGGCATCGGATGGACCTGCCATTCTATCTGCCGGCCCTCGCAGTCCGGAGCCATCTCCTGACGAATGGATTCGACCAACGCATAGAGGTTCACGTCAGACAGGCGTAGCGCGGCGCGGCCCATCTGGGAAAAACTCAGCAGGTTGTCGACGAGCGTGCCTGCGAACCGAGCCGCGTCACCAATGTTGTCGAGAAAACGCAAGCCGCGTTCGCTGAGCTTGCTGCCTTCAAGCTCGCCCAGCAGTTCCGTATAGCCGGCGATGTGCCGCAGCGGGGCGCGCAGATCATGCGAAACGCTGTAGGAAAATGACTCCAGCTCCTTGTTGCTTTCGCGTAGCTCCCCAGCAAGCTGCGCCATTTCCTCGGCCTTGCGCAGCACGATGCCGAGCACGGCGGTACGCAGCTCGAGGGCGCCTTCCAGTTCGACCTGCTGCCAGGGCTCGGCGTAGCCACGGACGGTCTCGCGCCAGCTTTCGAAGCTGTCGCGCGGTGACAAACGGCCGTGCGCGTCACTCTGCTTATCCGCCTGGCCTGCCCAGTTCACCGTCTTGATCTGTTCCGGGCGGAACCACAGCAGGTAGTGCGGGTGCAGGCGCGAAATCGATACCGCCAACAGGCCGGCACAGTGCTCGGCCAGTTCCGGAATAGCGGCGATATCGCGCGAGACGCAATCGGTGCTGAACGACAGCCGCTCATGCTCCTGCGACAGCCACAACGTCAAACGGGTCAGCAGCTCGGGCGGCGGCGTCTCACCGACCGTTTCGTGACTTTCCCCGGAAACGATCGCAGCGCCAGTAGCGCCGGCAAACGCAAGCGCTACCGAGGGCAGACTTTTGAAGCCTTCGATGACGCTGTCGCGATCAGCCATCGCCGAAAGCAGCTCGACGATCTGCCGCCGCAGTTCCAGCTTGCGTTGAGCCAGTACCGCACCTTCCTTGGCCTCGATCTGCAACGAAAGAATTCGCCCCAGCAGCTCGCAGGCCGTGCGGGTCTGGTAGCTCACCGCGCGCGGCGAGGCGTTATGGCAGGAAATCATGCCCCAGAGCTGGTCGCGAATGACGATGGAAATCGACATGGAGGCGAGGGTGCCCATGTTGCGCATGTATTGCAGATGGACGGGCGACACGCTGCGAAGCGAGGCGAAGCTCAGGTCCAGCGGTTTCCCTGTGTTCGGATTGAGCGGCGGAGCCAGCGGGGAGGGCTGGTAGTTCGCGTCCTGAATCACCCGGATCAGGTTGCTCTTATAAAGCTGGCGTGCCTGTGGCGGAATGTCTGTGGCCGGAAAGCACAGCCCGAGGTAGCGCGGATAACCCTCGTCAGCATTTTCGGCCAGCACCAGACCGTTGCCTTGTGCATCGAAACGGTATGCCTTGACCCGGCCGAAGCCAGTGATGCGCTTGACCTCGCGCACGGCCAGCTGACAAATGAGCTCGAGCTCCTGCGCCTCCTGGAGCTGCACAACAAAGGTGCGCATCAGTGGATAAAGCGTATCGTAGGCTTGGCCGGAGCTGCCTGCGGATTCAAATTCGACGATCAGTTGCCCAGCAAAGCGGTGAGCCATCAAGGCAAACGAGGGACGATCGGTGCGATCCGGCAGCGTGAAGCTGATATCCCTTAGATGAAACGGATTGTGGTCATCCTCGGCCAGGGTGGCCAAGCGATCGGCAAAGCCGCACTCGCCGATGAGGTCGGTCAAAGGGCGGCCGAGCAAGGCTTGGGCATTGACGCCGAGCCACTTCGAAACGTTCTCACTGGCTTGGATGATGGTCAGCTGCGGCTCGTCAAGCACCAGCAGAAAGCCATGGGGTTGGATACTGCCGGGGATATGGATGGGCTCTTCACCGCATTGGGCGTAAGCCTCCGCGAGCCGTTGTTGTTCTACGGTGGATGCCACGTTATCTCCTCGTCAGGCTCGAGCGACTGAGCGCTACGAGCCGGCATCCGTGCGGCTGTTGTCCAGGTTGGTGCCTGCGGCGCTGCGTTTGCAAGGCGTGAGAAACGCCGTTTTTTCGTGCGGCCGCCACTTTAGCGCGACTGGTACTGGCTAGCCAATGCGAGGGCTTGTATAAACGGCGCATTTCCTGATGACCGAAAGGGGGCCTGCCATGGAAGAGGTGATCGAACAACTGCGTGAACTCAACGAACCGGTGCCGGTACCGCTGGAGCTGCCTGACGATGACCGGTTGGTCGAAGTCGAAGAGGAATTGCTGATCAACTTGCCGTTCGGCCTGCGCGAATTCCTGCTGACCGTCAGTGACGTGGTGTATGGCCGGTTGGAGCCGGTAACCGCTGCCGACCCGCAATCGCACACTTATTTGCCGGAAGTAGCGGCCAACGCGTGGGATGCCGGTGTCGAGCGCGATCTGTTGCCGATCTGTCAGGACGGTCCTGATTTTTATGTCGTCGACCTGGAAGGGGAAGTCATGCTGTTCGATGGTAGCGAGCATGAGATGACAGACCAGAGTTGGGAGACGGTCTGGCATTGGGCGCGTGACGTCTGGCTGGAAAGTTGAGCCGCGTGGCTGACGTATGGCTGACGCCGGCAGCGTCGGGTCGATGCGAGTCGCTCTCGTTAGGCTGGCGCAGGACGCACTGCGGATGATAACCCTCGGCAATCTGTTTATTTTACTCTTGCTGATGACGGCGGCGGCCTGGCTTTGGCATTCCCATGGCATCCGCGAGCGAGCGCTGGCAACGGTACGGCGCCATTGCGAAAAGATGGATGTCGCACTGCTTGACGGCAACGTCGCGTTTCGCCGGCTGGGGCTGTTGCGCGATGGGCGAGGGCAACGTCGTTTCGCACGGGTCTACGGTTTCGAGTTCACCGTGACCGGCGAGCAGCGTCATCAGGGCAGCATCGTCATGTTCGGCGCCCGGCCGGGCCCGATTGAAATGGATGCGCACCCCTTCCGCACACCACCTGATTCAGGGCAAGTCATTCAGATCGACGATTGGCGACGGCGGGACGATTGAACCTGATTACTGACGGCAGGCCTGCATGTCGGCGGTCAGCTGCTTATCGTCCTGTGGCTCGGCGAAGATCAGCTCCAACCTGGAGTCTTTCCGCCATTCGCTGGGTTTGAATGCCAGCGCCTCCGCGGCCACCGCATTGGCCGACCGCCAGCCATCTGCGGTGTGGAGCACCAGTTTTGCCCGGCGCCAGCTCAATCCGCTGAGCCATCGTGTAACCAGCGCTAGATCGAAACGCTGGCTTGGGTGCCAACGCCAGCCAATGCTCCAGCCGTCTGCGTTGCCCTGGCTCTGGCAGAACGGCTGTTGCGGATCCAGCCAGACCGCACCGGACATCGCGAGTGGTGTGGAGGCCGCGGGGTCCGGTATGGGTCGATCGACGTCGTCACCGGCGCGTTTGTCGATACCGGGCAGCTCGGAAATCGGCAGCTCGCCCTGTTGCGTCCAGTGCAGGATTAACGACGGCAAACGGGCTGCCACGCGTTGACGTTGCACCTGATCAAGCGTTTCGCTTTTGTTCAGCACTGCCAGGCCGCAGTGCTTGAGCGCCTGCTGCTGGCTGTGCGGCAACGGCTCTCCACGAGCAAGTGCGGCGGCGTCCAGCACGCTGACGGCAGGCTGAAGCGCCAGCACGTCGCGCCAGGGTGGCGTGACAAGTTGCGCCAACAGCTCGGTTGGGTGGCCGAGTCCAGAGGGTTCGATCAGCAGTCGATCCGGCGTTGCCCTGCGCAGCAAACGGCCCAAACCGACCTGGAACGGCACGCCATTGACGCAGCACAGGCAGCCGCCGGCGATCTCGGCCAGGCTGACCCCTGCGTCGTCGGTGCTCAGTAATGCGGCGTCGAGCCCGATCTGGCCAAACTCGTTGATGAGCACCGCCCAGCGCTCGGCTGCAGGTTTCTGCGCCAGCAAAGAACGAATCAGGCTGGTCTTGCCGGCGCCGAGAGGGCCACAAATCACGTGGGTGGGTATCTGATTCAACATCGCGACATGGTGCGTTTTCGGTGAGCAGGTTGAAAGCGGTTTTCATGGCTGCATGCTAGAGTCGCGGCGGCCAGATCAAGGGTGGCGATCGATGCGTTCAATGTGTTTTCTGCTGTTGCTGGGGAGCGTGGGGCAGGCGTGGGCGGAGGGCTGCATTATTCACAGCCAGGATGAGCGGATCGAGGTGAAGCTTTGCCAGCAGAACCGCACGATTCCGGCCGAGCTGTTCCGATCAGGCTTTTGCCAGCCCCAGCTTAAGGATCAGAAGGTCGAAGTTACCTTCGTTGAGCAGTGCCCAAGCGGCGCCTTCGGTATCTGCCGCAATGCGCAGGTGTCCAACATGCCCTATCGGCAGGACATTTTTTATTACGGTGTCGCCAGCGATGCACGCTTTCTGCAGCCTGCGTGCGAACAAACCAGCGGCGGCGAGTGGGTTTCGGAATAGAGCGGCCTAAACGCGAGGTTCCACGTGAAACCTCGCGTTTAGCTTCGCGGTTCCAGGCCGCCGCAGTCTGCGCTGAGCCACTTTCCTTGCGATTGCATGCGGCTGCTGCCTTGTTGGCTACCGACCCGGTATTCACTTTCAATCGAACTCGCCACCTCACGCTCGCTAATCAGCCGAGTCTCACCGCGGCCCTTCGCGTCCGGACACTCAAAGGTAAATGACCAGCGGCTAGGGGTCTGCTCGGTGATCGTTTGGCTGCATCCCGGTTCGTCCTGGAAGGGCAGTTTGCGAGATTTCACCTGCGCCTCACTCAGGCAGATACGCATGCCGTTGGCGCCGAGTTCGACGCCTTGTGCGGCGAGCATGTCCTCCATCATTTTGTTCTGATCGGGCGGCAGGCTGTCCATCTGTTCGATCATCTCCGCGACGCCGGGCATTTGCATGCCGTTCACCTCGATGTTGTCGCTGGAGAACTCCCATAGCCCAGGCAATAAAGCCTCCGCATTGGCTGGCCATACGCCTATCAGCAGTGCCGTAGCGGTCAGCGCGGCGATGTGTTTCATGTGCTGCCTCGTAAATCGATCTTTTAGTTGAGCCTAGACGAGCCGGGCGACAAAAGACCGAACGGACAGCAGCGTGCCTCGGGCAGGCGGATCGCGGCTGTGGCTGCTCACGCCGGTAGTGGTCAGCAGCATCGCCATGAACCTGCCCGAACAGAGAGGCAAGCCGGCGGTTTCGCTGGTATCAACCGTACCGATCTACCGCGACGTGATCCCGAGCGCGTCAAGACGTCCTGCTAACGGCGGACACACTTCACCGATCCGCCGGGCGATGTATGCGGCCCTAACGCAAGCCTCACACGGAATTAGGAGGAGCTGACCGCCGAGGCGGCGCAGCTCCAGAGTTCCAGCGCGGGCTGCTCCGCTTTTGGCGGACCGAGCCATTCGCTCAAGGCGTGGCAACGCTGGTTGAAACACAGTTGGTAGTCCCCTGCTTCGGGGGTTCGCCCCACTCGCAAGGGTTGTAACAGCGGCATCTGGCGCTGGTAGTGCCAGGTGCCGTCACGCAGTTCGGCGTCATCCGGAATTTCCATCCCGGCGCCCGAGCCCTTGACCCGCGCTTCGCCGAGCACCAGCCCCTCCGGCGTGACGCGGTAATCCTCCTCCCAGCGGATCTTCTCGATGGTGTGATTCCAGGCCAGGGTGAAATCGGCGGTGGGCACCTCTGCCCACACCACCCCGGCCAGTCCCAGACAAAGACCGATCACGCCAGTACCGGGCCGGCCCGGCGGGCGCGCACGATGTGTTGCGCCAGCAGCAGGATGCCGATACCGAAGCCGATTTCATCGGTGATCGGCATGGCCATGATCAGCGTCGCACCGGCGGCAAAACCGAGCACGCGTTCCCACCAGGCCAATGGCCGCTGCAGATAGCCAATCGAGGCGACGCCCCACAAACCAATGGCGAAGGCTGCCTTTATCACCATGTAGGCGGTCATCCACAGACTCTCGCCCTGCATCATCAGCGAAGGGTTGTAGACCGCCATGAACGGCACCACGAAGCCGGCAACGGCGATTCGCACCGCCCACATGCTGATCTTCAGCCCGGTCTCCTTGGCGATTGGTGCCGCAGCAAAGCAGGCCAATGCGACGGGCGGTGTGAGGTCGGCGAGGATGCCGAAATAGAACACGAACATGTGCGAGACGAGCAGCGGTACGCCGAGATCCAGCAGCGCTGGTGCGGCGATGGAGCTGGTGATGATGTAGTTGGGGATGGTCGGAATGCCCATGCCCAATACCAGGCAGGTGGCCATGGTCAGCAGCAGCGAGAGGAACAGGTTGTTTTCGCCGACGGCCAGGATGTAGCCGGCAAAGGTCGAGGCCACGCCGGTCAGCGACACCACGCCGATGATCACGCCGACCAAGGCGCAGGCGATGCCCACCGGCACCGCATGGCGCGCGCCTTCGACCAGCGCATGCAGGCAGACCACCAGGGTGTCGCGGCCGCCCTTGATGAACCAGCAGACCGCTACCAGCACGGCAATGACTGCGAAGATCACCCCGATGCCGAGTTGGAAGAAACCGGCGCAGAGCACGCCCAAGGCGATCCAGAAGGCGATGCGCAAGCCAAATGACGAGACCTTGAGGATGATTGCCGAGCCAAGGATGACGATGGCTGTCAGGGCCAGGCCGACCATTCCGGAGAACAGCGGCGTGCGCCCGGAAAACAGCAGATAGACCAGTACACCCAGCGGAATCAGCAGGTACCAGCGCTGCTTGACCGCGGCCATTGCGCTCGGGCATTCCTCCTTCGGCAGGCCTTTCAGATTGGCGCGCTTGGCTTCCAGATGAACCATCCAGAACACCGACCCGAAGTAGAGCAGGGCCGGAATCAGTGCGGCCTTGGCGACCTCGATGAAAGGCACGTTGATGGTTTCAGCCATGATGAAGGCCACGGCACCCATCACCGGCGGCATCATCTGGCTGCCCATCGAGGAGGTCGCTTCGACACCGCCGGCAAAGGCGGCCTTGTAGCCGAAGCGCTTCATCAGCGGGATGGTGAACTGGCCGGTGGTTACGACGTTGGCCACACCGGAACCGGTGATGGTGCCCATCAATGCCGAAGACACCACCGACACCTTTGCCGGGCCGCCCAGCTTGTGGCCGAACAGGCCCATCGCGAAGTCGGTGAACAGCTTGATCATGCCCGCCTGTTCGAGGAAAGCACCGAACAGAATGAACAGGAAGATGTAGGTCGCCGAAACGTACGTCGGAGTGCCGTACAGGCCTTCGGTGCCAAAGGCGAGCTGGTTGACCATCTGATCGACGGCGTAGCCACGGTGCGCCAGATCACCGGGCAGATACTGGCCGAGCAGGCCGTAGGCAAGAAACGTGGCGCAGATGATCGGCAGGGCGATGCCCATGACGCGGCGAGCAGCTTCGAACACCAGCGTGATCAGCAGGACGCCGACAGCGAAATCGAGGGTCGTGAGATCGCCGGAGCGCTGGATCAGGTCAGCTTCGAAATACCACTGGTAGAACGCCGTGCCCATGCCGGCCAGCGCCAGAACCCAAGCCAGCGGCTGCCAGGGGCGGCCTTTGCCCGCGGCGGGGAAATACAGAAAAACGACCATCAACAGAAAACCGACATGCCCTGCTCGCAGCACCTGGCTCGATACCGGGTGAAACGCCGCCATGACGATCTGGTAAGTGGAAAACAGCAGGGCCACATAAAACAGTGCCTTTGGCCAATCGCCTGCACTGCCCGTCAAGCCTTGTTCTTGTTGTAGTTCGCTCATGAAATGCCTCGAGCTGGATAAAACGTGGTCGCGTAGAGCCGCTAACAAAACCTGCCGTGCCTGCACGCTGGTTTTACTAGCGCCTCTTCAGATTCGGGTTGGGCGAGCCGCGGGTGTCAGGGCAGACGCCCGCGGTTCAGACCGGGCAGCAGGGGCTGCCCGGGACGTACTCAGAGTACGCCGGCTTCCTTGTAGTAACGCTCGGCACCCGGGTGCAGCGGGATCGGCAGCGCCTTGGTAGCGTTTTCCAGCTTGATGTCCTTGGCAGCGGAGTGCGCATTGCCCAACTGATCGAGGTTCTCGAACAGCAGCTTGGTCATCTGATAGGCGATGTCATCCGGTACATCTTCGTGGGTAACCAGGATGTTGGTGATAGCGACGGTCGGCACGTCGTTTTCCTGGCCTTCATAGGTGCCGGCCGGAATCTTGGCGGCCTGGTAGGCGTCGTTACCAATCTTGGCGACCACATCTGCCGGGATTTCCACGTAGTTCAGCGGCATGGTGGAGGAAAGGTCGCGGATCGCGGCCATACCCAGGCCTGCGGACTGCAGGGTCGCGTCGAGCTGGCGGTTCTTGATCAGCTCGACCGATTCGGCAAACGGCAGGTATTCGACCTTGCCCATGTCCTCGTAGCTCAGGCCGGCGGCCTTGAGGATGGCGCGGGCGTTCAGTTCGGTGCCGGATTTCGGCGCGCCGACGGAGATTGACTTGCCCTTCAGATCAGCCAGCGTCTTGATGCCGGATTCCTTGCTGGCAACGATCTGAATGTAGTTCGGGTAGCTGCCGCCGATGGCGCGCAGCTTCTTCAGCGGGGCCTTGAAGCCCGCGTCTTCCACGCCATTCCAGCCATCAGCCACGGAATCACCGAGGGCAAAGCCCAGCTCGCCACGGCCGGCTTGCAGCAGGTTAAGGTTTTCGACCGAAGCCTTGGTTGCCTGCACGGAGGTTTTCGCGCCGTCGATGCCTTTGCTGTACAGCTGGGAGATGCCTACCCCGATTGGGTAGTACACGCCACTGGTGCCGCCCGTGAGGATGTTGATGAAGGTCGGCGCGGCCACTGCGGCGGTGCTCGCGGTGAAGGCCGCTGCGGCAGCAAGCAGGCTGAAGCGTTTGGTCAATCTCATGGTGTATCTCCGTTTCGTTGTTATTGGTTTTGCAGAACTGACGATAGACGATCAGCTACAGCGCCAGGGCTGCATGCAACGACAAGAAAAGAGAGACGGCGACGGATGTGCTTTCGTGGAGGAGAGCAGGAGTGCTGTGCGGCTTTTCTTGTCATTGGTCGTCGCATCGGGCATGTCAGACATAGCACGAGTTGTGCCATATACGCTGAAGGCTCTGTTTCGGTAGATTTCTGGCTGGTTACAGCGCCCACTGGCAAGAACCCGCTTATGGATGAAGCCTTCATAGGCGGATTCTTGCCGATCACCTGGCATGGCCGAGGCGAACCCTGAGCGGCTGCTGGCGTCGCAACAGAAGAAATAGGGCAAGCGAGGCGCAGCAATGGCCAGTGAAATCAGTGCGAAAGAACTCGGGATCGATATCAGCCAGGGCGAAGACGAGCTGTTCAAGTGGTTCATCGCCAGCTTTCTGTTCGGCAAGCGCATCCAGCAGGACATCGCGGCGGACAGCTACCGCGTGATCGTCGAGAAGCACAAGCGCGACACGCCGCGAAAGCTCTGTAACTGCAGCAAGCAGGAGCTGGTGAACATGCTTGGTGAAGGTCGCTACGTGCGCTACGACGAGTCAACGGCCGAGCGACTGCTCAAGCTGTGCAACAAGCTAAACAGCGAATACGGCGGCAAGCTCGGCAACATCCGCGAGCTGAGCAAGGATCGCAAGGCGCTGGAAAAGCGCCTGGCCGAGTTCGAAGGCGTCGGGCCAAAGACCGTGGAGATCTTCATGCGCGAGGCGCAAACGCTCTGGTATTGATCAGAGCTTTAACGATCTTGCACGTACCAGCCCGCGTAGAACCCAGTCCCATTGCGCCACGGCTGGTGTAGGCGCTGGCTTGCTGGCGATCGCACCGTGGCGTACCCGGTACTGCTGCGCGCGCATTCGGTGACGGTTGCCGTGCGGGTCGCGCTAGCCATCCCGACCGGCCGCGCTTGTGCTCCCAAGCGATCCGGCTAAAGTGGCGCCAGATCTCCAGAGAACCCAGCCCTATGCGTGCTGTATTGTTCGCGCTCATCGTATGCCTGCCTTTATCAGCCACCGCCGGCCCGGCGCCGTATTACCGATGGCAGAGCAAGGCCGATGGCACGGTGATCTGCCGCCAGACCTCGCCTGGGCACGGCTGGGAACTGCTCGACGGCCAACCTTTCCGCGATCTCAACTGCACCCTGCCGGCTGGCCGCATAGACAGGCCCAACGCCGTGCCGGGTTTTCATCCGCAGCCCGGCCGATGAACCGTTAGCGGGCGGTGAGCCTTTCATCGAATCCTCTGTTACCTTGCCTGGTGCGTTGTCAGTGCCGTGCAGCCTCCAGACTTTCGCGGGTATCTGCTTTCTCATCGCTGGCACTACCTGAGCCCGACACTCCGTACCTTTTTTAATGTTCGATCTTTCCGCCTATTTCGGCCTGTTCGGCGCCGCGTTCGCCGCAGCCACCCTCGTGCCGGCACAATCCGAAGCCGTGCTGGTGGTGTTGCTGTTGCATGGAGCACAGCCGGCCACGGCGCTGTTGCTGGTCGCCACGGCAGGCAACGTGCTCGGTTCGCTGGTCAACTGGCTGCTGGGCCGCTCGGTCGAACGGTTGCGTCACAAGCGCTGGTTTCCTGTCAGCGATCAACAGCTCGAACGCGCTCAGCGCCGCTACCACCGCTACGGCCGTTGGTCCTTATTGCTGAGCTGGGTGCCGATCATCGGCGACCCGCTGACCGTTATCGCCGGCACCCTGCGTGAGCCGCTATGGAGCTTTCTGTTGCTGGTCACCCTGGCCAAGGGCGGGCGTTACCTGTTGCTCGCCAGCGTGACGCTTGGCTGGCTTTAAGGTGATCCAGCGCCATCGTTAAGCTCAACGTAACGAAACGCCTCTGTGGTTGAGGGACCATTCGCGGTCAAGACCGCTCCCACGGGGCAGCTCGGTGCGGGTGGCTTGCAATTGCGGGAGGGTCTGCACCGCGAAAAGAAGCTGCGCGAGCGGGTGCGCGCGGGCTGGTTGGGACTGGGTTCGAGGGGCTATTCGCGGTCTAGAACCGCCCCCGCAGGTTCGGTCTAGTTGCGTCCGTGAGAGCGGTCTCGACCGCGAAAAAAGGGCCGCACAGTTGCCGCGGCCGGCCTGATCGCGGTGGGCCTGCGTGGCTCCAGCCGTAATCAGCGCTATGCCTCGGTGATGCCGGCCTTTGCATTGCTGCGCCATGTGCGCCCGGAACAGCTTGTCGAGCAACGGCTGCTGGCGATCTGCCGGCGCTGCGTACGTTTGAGCAATTGACGCCACAGCTGGCAATGCTCAGCAAGGTGAAGACGTCATTAACCTGCATCGCCACCTTGGGCTCGAAGCCCGCCTTTTGGAGGACCCGATTGCCGTCCTGGTGCGTCGCGGAATCTTGCGTCAGCGTGATGAGGTGGCGTTGCGCAGATTGCTCTGGTCGAGTTCCGCCTGCTGGGCGATGGGTGAATCGACCGGCGTGACGAGAAAAGATGTCATCGGCAAACAGCGGCAGCTGTGCGCAATCCAGGTCGTAGCTAAGGCTCTCGTTCAGCGACATCAGCTGTTTATCTCTGACGTCGAGCGAAGCCTGGTGCTTGATCACCCACGCGGGCCTGGTTTGTGACCTGCTTCAAAAAAACGGCAGACATGCACATCGCAAGAGTGCAGTTGACGAATCGTGCATCTTGCAACAGAAGGTGAAACCACTTTCCGTATAACTGTTTGATACTCAAGTAGAAATTACTTTCAAAAGATTGGCACGCCGTATGCTCTAGTTGCGTATCGCCACAGGCGTAACACAACAATTCGAACGCATGGCTGAGTGGCCGCGCCAGCCAGGGATATGGAAAGCATGGATAACAGACTGAACGGCAAAACCGAGATATGGGCCGATGGCTATTCGTTCATGGAAATGAGCGAGACGTTGCTCGTCGCGTTAGGTATCCGCGCAGTAGAACCCAGCCCCCCCAAGTCACCTTCCCGCCGTGCCGAAGTGGCATCCGAAGAAGCTTGCCCTGACATGGGAATCGAACGGTAACGTCGACCATTTGGTTGCTGCTGACCTCAAACTGCTCGCTATCCCTACTAGCGAGCCAGATTGGGTGTCGGTCGGTATCCGGCCGCTGTGTCAGTTCAGAGCACGTGTTTGGAAATGTGCTTCGATATTTCGACGATGGAGGTCTTGCCGGTGAACTCGAACTTGACCTTCCCCAGCGATGAGAAATAAACCTCCAGTTCCGAGTCCAGATCGAAGGTTCCTGACGTCTCCACCGAATAGGCAACGATGTTGTTGTAGGGCAAGGACGTGAAATCCTTCTTGCTGCCGGTGATGCCCTGCACGTTGACCGCGATGATCCGCTTGTCTGTAAACACCACGCCGTCACGCATGGACTTGTAGGAATCGATCACCTGTTCGTCGTCCAGTAGCAGCGAGCGGACCCGCTCTGCGTATTCATCGTTCTGCTTTAGCTTGAAGAAACCCTTGTTATCAAAATCGATCATCGCTGCGTTCCTCGTCATGGATCGTTGTCGCTGCATGCTGCCCTAGCTGAACGCGGCTTGCCAGAGCGCCTGCGGCCTTGACAGTGACAGACCGCTTCCGATCAAATGTTACGGTATAACATTTGATCGGAAGCGGGTATGAACAGCAGTAGCGTTGCAGCAAGCATTTTGGGACTAGCCGCCGCGGCAGGTTTGGCCAGCATGTCAGCGTTGGCGCAGGAGTCAGACAGCGCAGTTCTTGAAGACGTGGTCGTCACGGCAGACTGGGAACAAGTCTTAGCAGAGGGCTACCGGACTCGGCGTTCAGCGAGCGCCACCAAGACGGATACGCCGCTGGAGGAGGTTCCCCAGGCGGTCAGCGTGATCCCCGCCACGGTGCTTGAAGATCTGGATAGCCCGCGTATCGAAAAGGCGCTGGATTATGCGGGCGGCGTGGCGCGGCAGAACGACTTCGGCGGCCTGACCATGTACGAATACAGCATTCGTGGGCTGACGACCTCTGAGTTCTACAAGGACGGCTTCAGCGTCAACCGCGGCTACATGAACCCTCAGGACCCATCCAACGTCGAGCGCATCGACGTGCTCAAGGGGCCGTCGTCCAGCCTGTACGGTCGCGGTGACCCAGGCGGCACCATCAACATCGTCAGCAAGCGCCCGCAGAACGACAGGTTCGCCCGGCTGGACCTGAGCGCTGGGCGCTGGGATCGCTATCGCGGCAGCCTGGACGTCAACACACCGTTGGATGACGAGGGCAAGATGCTCTACCGCATGAATCTAGCGGTAGAGGTCAGCAAGAGTTTTCGCGATTACCGCTCCGGCGAGCGCCAGTTCTTCGCGCCTGCGTTCAGCTGGGATCTGGCGCCGCAGACGCGCCTGCTGGTGCAAGCCGAAGTCATCCGCAACAGCCAGGTGTTCGACCGTGGTGTGGTGGCGCCAAATGATTATCTCGGAAGCGTCTCGCGTACGGACTTTTTCGGTGAGCCCGGCGACGGTGACATCGACAACAACAACGAGAGCCTGCAGGCTGAGATCGAGCATGATCTGAACGCCAGCTGGACCGTCCGCCTGGCCAGCCACTACAAGCAGGGTCGCCTGAGCGGTGGTGCGACTGAAGCGAGCAGCCTTGCGGCTGACACGCATACCCTCAACCGAGAATACCGCTACCGCGATTTCGATTGGCAGGACAGCATCACTCAGCTGGAGCTGCGCGGTCTGGTCTATACGAGCGACATCGAACACAACCTGTTGATCGGCACCGAATACGAGCGTTACGTCAAGAACGAACGCCTGATGCGCTCCCGTCCTGTCTCGCAAATCGATATCTACGAGCCGGTCTATGGGCAGCTAAGACCGCCGTTTAGTGTTGGCCCCGATGGGCGCAGCACCCACCGCCACGAACGGGTCCATTCCCGTTCGCTGAACCTGCAGGATCAGATCCGTTTCAGTGAAAAATTCTTCGGTGTTGTTGGCGCCCGTTACGACCATTACGAGCATCGGCTGGACAACGAAGTAGTCGTCAGCACGCGCATGGAGCAGACCCATGAAAAGGTCACGCCACGCATTGGGGCGCTGTATCAGCTGATGCCTGAAGTTGGCGTGTTCGCCAATGCCTCGCAGTCGTTCAAGCCCAATGGCGGCATTGATGCGTCAGGCACGGCATTCGATCCGGAAGAAGGCGTTGGTTACGAAGCGGGCTTCAAATTCAACCTGCTCGACAGCCGTCTGGGCATGACCGTCGCTGCCTTTCACCTCACCAAGGAAAACGTACTCACTGCCGATCCGGTCGACTCCGCGTATCAGATCGCCGCGGGCGAGGTGCGTAGTCGCGGCATCGATTTCCAGCTGACCGGCCAGCTGACCGACGCGATTCGGCTGATCGGCGCCTACGCCTATGTCGATGCCGAAGTGACGGAAGACAACACCCTCGCGCGCGGCAGTCGCTTGCTCAACGTGCCCGAGCACAGCGGCAGTCTGCTCGGTGTGTATGAGTTTCTCGACGGTGGACTGCGCGGTTTGGAGTTGGGCGGCGGGGTCAATTACGTCGGCGAGCGCTCCGGCAACGTGACGGACAGCGGCTTCGAACTGCCGGGTTACACCACCATGGATCTGCTGGCGCGCTACAAAGCCACGCCGGACATGACCTTAGGCGTGAATCTCAATAACGCCTTCGACCGCACCTACTACGAGCGCTCCTACAGCAACGTCTGGGTGATGCCTGGCGAGCCGCGCAACCTGAGCCTGAGCCTGTCACTGAACCTGTAACGCAGAGCCGGCTCGCCCCGGGCCGGCTCGTCATTCACTAGTCCAAAAGGATGGAAGATGAACAAGCACCACGCGAAATACGCCATGACTTTGATCGCTGCACTGATGGCAGGGCAGGCCGCGGCCCACGGCATGTGGACCGAAGAGCGTCGCGGCAACATCGAGGTGATCTACGGTCATGGTGCCGAAGACAACGCCTTTGACCCGAAGAAAATCTCCGGCGCCTGGGCCACAAACCACCACGGCAGCCGAATCCCTGTCACAGTCGAGCGGCTAGAGGACCACGCACGGCTGAAGCCGATTGAATCGCCGGCGGTGCTCAGCGTGGCGCTGGATAACGGTTACTGGACCCAGGCGCCGGACAAGCAGTGGCTCAACGTCGGAGAATCGAAGGTTCCCGGCGCGCTGGATTCCGGGCGTTACTACAAGTACAGCCTGGCGGTATTGGAGGAGGGCGCCAAGCTGCCTGCGCTGGACAAGCTGAAACTGGTCATCGTGCCGCAGCGTGATCCCTTGGCGGTTGAAGCGGGCAAGGCGCTGGAGGTTCAGGTATTGGTAGACGGTAAACCAGCGGCCGACGTCGAGTTGATCGCCGATTACGTGAACAACCCGGACGAGGTGGCTGCGACCACCAACAAGCAGGGCAAGGCGAAGATCACCGTGCGCAACCACGGCCTTAACGTCATCGCCGCCTCCACCACGGTCCCGAGCGAAGACCCGGACGCACGCGTGCGGGGTATGTTCTCCTCGCTGAGTTTCGTCAGCGCGAAGCATGAGCACTGATCGTACCGTTCGCCCAGCGAAACGAGCCTGATCAAAACGCAACCACGACGGTTTTTAGTGGTTCGGCAGCCATATCCATCTGTCATCAAGCATCGGGCCTTGTGGCGCTTATGCAGCGCTTGGTACAGAACCAAGCAAATTGAGTGAATTCAACCGGTCGTCGCAACAAGATCTACTCAGCAACTCAGTGTTGCGACGGGCCGGTTGCATCCGCCTTGGATTCCACGATCGGAATGGTGAATCAGTACCCGGCTACTTCGATGCTTCTTTCTTGCGAGAGGACCTGCCGGGTCGCTTTTGTACTATCGATACGCCGTTATCAGTCTTCAGTATCGACTACCGGTTCGAAGAATTGCGCTTTCTGACATGTAACCCGCAGCTGCGGCTCAAGCTCCTTGATCCTTTGCTTCAGACGTCAGGTCCTTAGAGTCAACAAAAGCCCGCATGGCGGGCTTTTTTGGGGACTATGACTACTCAGCGAAGATCGGTGCTTAGGCTTGGCGTGCCGAAACCTTCCAGCGTCGCGTTTGATGCATTCAGATACTGAAACCAGAACTGGCCGAGCGCATCCATGGTCTTGCCGGAGCGATAGGCATGCTTGACCGAGTCGGTGACCAACCCGGCACCCGAAACGTATACGCGTGAACCCTGCAGATCGGCAAACAGCCCCTTACTTTCTGCGAGCTTGAGCTCGTTAGTCACGTTGAGCTGCTTGATCTGGTTTGAGGCGTAGAAACTAGTGTAGTCCGAGTGCTCAAGCATGTCCGAGATCAGATAGACAACGCGATCATTCACGCCCTGTTCACGCTGCATGTCCTCACCCACCTTGCGCAGTGAGTTCATGATTTCGCTTTTTGGAATGTCCTGGCGGGCATCGCGCAAACCTTTCACGAACTGCTTGCCGAAGCCAGCTTGAAATGCCTTTTTCTGAGTCGCCAGGCACTGGTCGAGCGAGCGTAACTTGCGCATGTTGACGTCGTCACGCACTTCACCTTCGAGCGGCATGTCCAGCTCGCCTGCGTAGGCCAGGCGCAGATATTCCCCAGGCAGAAAGGCCGAGAAGGTGTACAGCTTCACCCTGTCGCCGGCTTGAACAAATCGGTCAACGTGGGCCCAGCTGCCGCGCTGCAGATCCTCAGGCATCGGGATGGTCTGGTCGATGATGACGACCAACTCCCGCCCGGTTCCCGGCGGCTTGATCGCAGTCAGGCCGCCACGGTCGTAGCAGCTCTGCAGGTCGTTTCGCTCAGACGCCAGCACCGTAAAAGGCAGAGCCAGTGAGAAGATCAGGGCCTTGGCAGCTTTCACGACAACGTTCCCTCTGTCTTGGTCGGGAAGAGGCCCAGCGTTTTCAGAGTCTGCTGCTGTTCGCGTATCTCACGCAGTTGAGCTTCGGTGACATTCAGCGCGCGGCTGGCGACTGCAAGGCTCTCCTCGGCCAGGCCGGTGACATCATGAAACTCTGAGGCTTTGATCGCAGCGATAGATTCAATCGCAACGGCAGGCGCAGTTTCGCCGACAGTCGGTGCCGTTACGGTTTCAACCGGCGGCGCCACGGTGACTGCGGCGGGCTGAGCAGGAGGAACTGGCTGTATCGCAGCTCTCTGAGTGACCTTGCCGGCCTTGTACTGGACATAGGCCAAGAAGTTGCGGTGCGCCGAACTTTCGCCTTCCAGGGCGGCAAGCACCCCGGAGTTGGTGTGGTCGCGGCTCGAAAGCTTCGTCTGCAGTCGGCGCAGCTTATCGTCGGCGTGGCTGGCAATGGCTGTACGGTGCAGGTCCATAGCATCCATCATTTCTTCGGCCGTCGCGTACTTGTGTGTCAGGCGCCACGCTGTGTAGGAATGCGTACCGGCGAAATAATATTTGCTAGCCAGCCAGATGCTGATGCCCTGAATGGCGATATAGATCAATGACAGCATGACGTAGGTGGTCAGGCTCGCCTGGCGGATCGCCTCCATCTTATCTGTAATGGTTGCGTCCTCAGCTTCGTCATTAATGGCTTGGGATTCATCAGGCAGGTCAAATGGCGAACCGATACTGCTGTCGCTTTGTGCAGAAGCCTCAGCACGCATGCCGTTGACCATTTCGGTTTCGATGCTATCCAGAGTGGCGGAGCGAACCACGAAGGCACCAATTGCCATGCTGGCTACAAAGGCGCCGCAGACAATCAGCCACAGAAACTTGCGCGAAACGTTGGAGTTGACGTCCTTCATGCGGGCCAGCAGTTGCTCGTAGTCAGGGCTGTTATTGTCCGAAAACGAGTCTTCAAGGTTGATCGCCTTGTTGGCCTTCAGAGAACGCGAACGCTTGCTCGGCTCCTCTCCCTGCCACCAATGACGAGCACGGGCAATCAGAGTGTTGTGGTGCACCGTATGGCCGGCAGCCTCGGCAAAGATCGCCGAAGCCACGGCCAGCAGGATTGCGGTGCCAGCCGTTAGCAAGTGACGATCATTGGTCGAGGCATCCATGTTCATCCAGCCCGCGAGAACGTAGGCAAAACCCATCGCCTCGATCAGGACCAGGCCGACGACCAGAAACAGCACCCACGCCGGACGCGGAGGGCGTCCAGCTTCACCAGCCTTGGCCAGATAGTCGAGCGAAGCATTGTAGGCATCAGGCCCCTTCACATATTTCTTGAATTCTCGGTAGTACACACCAGCCAAGGTCACTTCATGGTTGATCCAGCCATCGCTGTCGACCGACGACGGCTTGCGAGCCAGGCGAGCCACAGTGCCGACGAGCGGAAAGCTATGCCATACGCGAATCAAGAAGTAGGAAACCTGCTCCCAATATTTCCACACAAATACGGCGCTTACCAACAGCGAAAGTACGCCCGCGGTAATCAACTGATTGGCAAGGATCAAGGATTTGAGTGCCGCTAGAGAAAAGTCTTCCATTTCGGATTTCCGTGACTGGGGTTATTTGGTAGCAGGGATGGGCATGAACGAAGCCATGTAGGCTTCAGAGCCGGCGGGATAGTACAGAGCACCTTCGGTAACCTTGGCGTTGCCCTTGCTGAATACGAGATCCATGCACGACACCGATGCCTTGGCGTCGCTGGCGAAAACGCGATACAGCACCTGGCTTTCGCCTTCGTAGGTATTGGCGACGGCCTTGATTGTCTGGGCCTTCCTGCTGTTTTGGTCATAGTCCTTGACCACTTGCAGAATTGGCTGGCGGTCCACCTGTGCGTTTTCGCGCAGGATCGAGACGGGGGATACCGTGACCAAGTGACCATTAACGGTGTTTGCCCACACGCGGTTGTTGTAGCCCGGCAGATAGTCCCGGGTGGCACGACGTTGCAAAGGTTTGTCGTCTTTCATGCTCAGCACTTCGCCGGCGTTGCGTGGCATGTCGGTTTCGCAGCTGGCCATTGGCATTTCGCTGGCGCGTGCCGAACTGATCAGCTCGAAACCGCTGCGCTTGGGCTTGATGTTTTGAGCCATGGACCAGTTGTACGCTTGAGCCGGCTTGCCAGCAAAATCGATCGCAGGCTCTGCCTTGGCGATCTGCTTTGCAGTGCTGACGTTGCGAGACGCAGGCATCTTGGAGGCCGTTTTCTCAACAATCGCCGGTGCGCTTTTAGATTGAAATGTCTCTGCTGTCCGCCCGCTGTTTGCTTTCGGCTTGGCGGTCGTGGATGTGCCGTAATGCAGGTACTTTGTATTGCCTGCCTCAGCCTGCGCTCGCATTGCCAAGGCCTGCTCGTTGGCCAGTTCTACAATCTCCACGCGACGGTTTTGCCCCCGCACAAGCGGGTCGCTGTTGTCTGCAATTGGGCGCGAAGACCCCGCGCCCTGGTAGAAGATCGATGTGGAGGGAATGCCCGCACGAACCAATGCCTTGCCCACGGTGCGTGCACGGCGCTCGGACAACTTTTGGTTGTACGTCGCCCCGCCGGTGGCATCGCTATGGCCTACCACGAGCAGGCGACGCGTTTGGAGCTGTTCGGTGGCCGCTTGAGGGTCAGTTTCGGTGGGCTTGGCATACATCTGTGCCAGCTTGGTGACAGCGCGCGTGCCGCTATCGGTCAGCTGATCAGAGTTGCTGGCAAACATGCCGCTGTCTTCGATTTGGGTAACGAGACCCGCTTCCTTTGGCACGGCGGTGGCGATTGCGCCGGACGCCACCGTTAGCTGTTCGGTGGAGATTTTCAGGTTTTCTTCCTTGGCGATGCGGTCCAGCTCTTGAAGGCGGGACTGCCACGCATGGCCCAGGATGCAGCCAATTGCGCCGCCGGCTGCTGCACCGATAAGTGCTCCGTCTTTGCCCTTCAGCGCGTACCCTGCTGCACCACCAGCAATGATTCCGACCCCACACAGGACCGGCATGCCATAGTCTTTGCCAATGGTGGTGACAGAGTCTTTTAGCCCCTGCATCTGCTGATTGCTGCAGCCGGCAATCGTAAGAAATACGCAACTGAGCGCGGTTAGGCGAAACGAATGGTGCATGACGGTTCCCTGTCGATATGTTTTGGCGGCCAATAGGCACATGTCGCGCACGGAATTTACAGAGAGATTGATCACACCGCTACCGTGAACCAGTCGACGGAGCATTTTTTTTGGCACTGATCCGAAGGGCCTGCTTAGTCTAGAAAAAACAAAGCGCTCGAAAATTCAGCGAACTTGTTTTCTAAGCCGACGACAGTTCTGCGCTACGTTGCTTACGTCGATACGCGGGGGCGCTGTGCGCTGTAGAAATTGCCACCGCAGCCTCGCTACACGACCGTAATTCAGCTGACGAAACCGCAGGTGCAGGGTTGTCGTCACGCCCGACAACAGATCGGCGTCCGAGGACGGATCACCGAGCACCTCGGTTTCAGCACCCATAGCCAGCTCAAAGACGCAGCTCCGCTTTTTTACCTCATTCGAACCGTAGGAATAACCTACTGCGTTTCTCTACCTGTTCAAGCAAACAATACCGACGTGTCGTCTTAGTGGACATATCGTTCAATTCGACGTCGTACTGGTGGTCACTGAACAGATGGAATTGGCAATGGATACAATGAGCGGGGCATGGTTAGCAATGAACAGTTCATTTTGTGCCATGCTGGTCCTGCAGCTAGCTCCGCCTTTTCTTCCTCAAGGTGTCGGATAATCTCGCCGAGATTCTGTAGAGGTATCTCAACATATTGAGCTCCGCAGTTGCCTCTACTGAGGGCTGAAGAAGGCCAAGTCGAACAACTGAAGCGGCAACTTCTGCGCGCAAATCGGTAGAGGAGTCGATCAGCTTCAAGCCAACGGGTGCTACCGCAGCGAGGTCGGCTATTACGGACGTGTAACCGTCATTCCTGCTGCGACCTTTTTAATGTTTATCTTGGCGTATCGGCTATGGTAGCCTAGTGCTACCATGAAGGGCGTGCAATACGTAAATGTCGTGGATCACTCGTAACGGTTAATGTCGTAGATCTTGGTTGGACAAGCGAGCCAAGGAAGGAGTTATAAATGAAAGGCAAAGTATTAGATTATAATGTGGAAAGCCGCAACGGTGTGATTTCCGGTGATGATGGGTCTCGATATTCGTTTAATGTTGAACACTGGAAAAGTGCCGCTCTACCTAGCGCGGGGAGCCAAGTAGACTTTTCAGTTAATGGTCACGAAGCCGAAGCGATCTATCTTATCAAGATTGCCGCCAATGGGAACTCGAAAAAGCTAACAGCCGCACTCTTAGCCTTTTTCCTAGGCGCTTTCGGAGCACACAAATTTTACCTCGGATATAAAACACAAGGGTTGATCATGCTGCTGGTCTTCGTGTTCGGATTTATAATCTTAGGGATTCCATCTTTCATTATAGGTCTAATCGCTTTCGTAGAATTCATTATCTACCTTACGAAATCAGAAGAAGATTTTGAGCAGACCTATGTTCTTGCTAAGAAAGCTTGGTTCTAATCTAAGCTAGATAATAAGGCGCTCAATAATCGCGGCTGAGAAAATCTTCACGCACCGATGGTTTGGCGCCTTTAGATGTAAACTTTAAGTATTAACTCTTTGGCTCTCATTCAGAAGGTGATTAAGAAACACCACTGAATGGCTAGCTCATATATGCGCAAAGCTCCAGTATTTTACGAGCGGTGGAGATTTGCATTGCGCGTCTTGTTGACTAAAAGGAATTGTATTTTGTATAAAATCAAAATTTTTGTTGCTGCTATTTTGTCAGCCACCCTACTGAGTGGCTGTGCACAGATTAAGAACGTCGCATCAGGTCTTGATTATAGTACTGGCACTTATGTGACCCAGCAACAGATCGACTCTTTCAAAAAGGGTAAAACACGTCAGGCCGACGTGATCGCTATGATTGGAAATCCGCCGCAGAGAGCGGAGGTACTTGGTAAAGAAGTTTGGACTTATACTTATACTCTCATCCCGGCATTACCATTTGAAAAAAATAAATTCGAAAATACTGTCATTGAATTCAACAAAAGAGGTGTTGTGGTGAATGCGTATAAGACTGGCGGGGCACCCGGACAAAGTGGGAATCCACTACTAAATGCTGCCGGAATGTAAAAACATTGTTAGCGCCCCGCTAGCAACACTAGCCAGCATTCGTTTTGGGCATCTTCAGGGATTTGATACCGAGGAAGGGTGACGTAAACTCAAGGTGGTCAGCAGCCTCATTAAGGATCATGCGCAATGGCGTCATGATGTGGTTGATTCGCGTCGCTGACAGACTCTGACCTTTCTGCCGGGGGACTTTGCCGAGTGCCGAGCGAAAAGCCAGGATGTCTGCCTTGGTGATGGCGCTGAACTCCTTTTTGCCGAAGGTCGTAGCAGGTGCTTTTTAAGTGTGAGTCGCACTGTCTTGATATAGCTCTGCCGCCACTCCATCTGTTTCTCGTCGAACCAGAGTTCGGCGAAGTCCAAAAACATCGGTATTTCGAATCTCCACGCCTGGCCTTAAGCCTGCTGATTACCTGAGCCTGACTCCCTGAGGGGGAATACTCTTGCAATCCAAGGTGCCAAGGGTGATCTCGGCCTCAATTCGATCGAGAAACTTCTGCAGTTTTTACGGTTGGCTGGCGTGTTGGCCAGCGTGGTTCGCTCTCGACACCGCTTGCCCAGATAGCGGAAATCAAAGAACAGATTCCCCGTTTATTTTTCGCGCGACGATCTTACCCATGGCAAACACCACCATTGGTCATTGGGATGCCGAAGCAATTGCCCGCGAAAACTTCACCATGTCGCGCTCGACAGCTTGCCAGATGAAAAGGATTTACCGACCACCAAAAGGGCGGAAGTAGTGGATATCTTCCTGCAGCACGGAATCCGGCGAATCACCCTTCAAGACGTGAGTGATGCCATGGGTTTTCCGGAGCCACGTTGTCCCGCATAGCCGACACGCCCGGCTACAACACGTCGACGGATCATATTGATCTGCTATGTGAGTATCTGGGGTGCGAATTGGGCGATTTACTAAAGGGAGTAACTGAGTTACCTGGAGATGCTGAGTAACGCTTTCCGCGCTACCCCTCATAAAAGCCATTAGTGTTCACCAACGCCCTGCAGATAAGGGCAGTGGTCATTCCGAATGCTGGTTGGGATGGGCACAGAATGGACACATTTTTGGAAACATGAAAAAAAAGGGCCTAGGTTTTCACCTAAGCCCTTGTTTTATATGGCGCACCAGGCGGGATTCGAACCCACGACCCCTCCTTCGGAGGGCAATGCGGTACAGGTATTTAGGCTAGCGGCAAAGGTTCAAAAATGTCTCTAAGTACCGTCCTGCAAGGCTTTGGCCTTATCTCGCTGCCTGCAGTCTATAGCGTTTAGCGGTATCTGAGGGTGGTTATCTAGGGCACGAAAAACGAAATGGGCTCCAGCGATTTTGACACCTAGCCAGCCCCTAGCTCGCCCTGCCGCCTTCTCACCGGACTTGAATTTCGAAAAGCGGCTGGCGGCCTATGGGCAGCGACTTAGCCCAGCATGGTCATAGGTATTAACACTATCCGTAAGGCCTCCCGCATTGGGCTTCCCCACGTCCACACAAACCCGTTATGTTGCCCTCTGCTGTTGCTTTTACATCAATAGGCAACACAGGAGTGCGCAGGGCCCAGCGTTAGCAATGCTTTTCTGGTGGAGGAACTCTACCCTCGCAGGGGCCAAGGCCGTGCATGCGTCGAGGTTAGTGTGGCAGCTAGCTCACTCGTCCTTGGCGTTTATCTCGGCGGAGACCTTGCCAAACGACTCCCAGTGGCCAACCAGCTCATCCACGCGATCGGGAATACGCGGTGACTTACTGAGCACCAAACAGCGGGTTGTACCCACGTACTCCTCAAGGAGGTAGAGCGTGTCCCCAACGTCGACGCCCATTTCCTGCAAGACCTCGTCAGGAAGCCGAACAGCACCGTCGCCGTCCCAATCTTCGATCACCACTTTATGCTGCATCATGACTCATGGAACGGTTAAATGGATGTCCGCAGGGGGAGGCAACGGTGAGCTGTTGCCAACGAAGTCCCGCGGCGCAGATCGAAAGCATAGCAAAACGCTAGCTCGGAGCGTTGTAACCACCGTTTAGGACTGGCACCTGCCACTGCTCTGACACCAATCGCATCGGCCTTTCAAAAACCGAGGCTTATCCAGTGATGCAGCGCAGGCACAGGTCTTTGGCTAAGCAGCAATGCAAATTCCTGCAAAGGCTACTCGGGCTTGCTGGTACTGAGCACCTCGAAGGGGGATTTTGCCAAGAGGGTTGAAGGCGGGCCGCAGAGAAAAGGCGCGATCAGGGCTAGATGATCTAGGGTGTTCAGACGCTGCGAACTCTGCAGTTCCCACCACAGAAAAACTGATAACTATCGCTTTCCACGCGGGACGGCTTCATAGCGGACGGTCTGGCCCTAACGCGCCGTGCAGCTCTGCTGGCGGCATAAAAGCTCACCCATGCAGCTTCTGCGCAAGGTGGAAATGAGCACTTGGAGTGAGGGGAGCGTGTCTTTACAACGTCGATTCCCGTTTTCTGAAAAACCTCGTCAGGCGGGTGCCGCGCCGTCGCCGTTTCAGTCCTCAATTACTACAGAGGCTCAATCTCGACCGCTCCAAGCGGTGAATGAAATATTTCCGGACTCGGATTCTGGAAACGGCTGATAAGGTCTTGCCTCTGCTGCGGTCTGCTGACCCGAAATGCCGGCTTATAGGCGCCGAGGACTTCACGATTTAGCCTCGCTTGCCCTGGTCTGAGCGACGTGACTTCAAGCCTTGGAAAGGTTGGCGCTGACCTGCGGATCCCGTTCTCAATTCCCCATCTAGGAGTTCACCAAATTTTCAGCGCAGGCGTTAGCACAGCCGAGCACCCGGTATCTTGGTAGTTCGTATCTAAACGGGAGAACAGCTGATGAGATGGTTTTTTATGGCGATGCTTAGCGGAGGCGCAGGTCTTTGGCTAAGCGGCCAGTACCAATTTCCGCAATGGCTACTCTGGGCCTTGCTGACAATGGGAACCGCGGCGTGGGGTTTTGCGAAGTGGGTGGAATGGAGGGATTCCAAAAAAGGGCGTAATCATGATGGCGCGCGTTGAACATTATTGGATCACCTTGCATCTTCAGGCGGCAAAAACTCTGCAGCTTTCAATTCGGAAGATCTCATGAAGTGGAATTCTTCTAGGTTAGGAAGAGGTCGGATGCGCAAACAGCGTCTAGTAAAGAAACAGTCGGTTCCGTTCAGCTCAGGCCAGTACAACAAAGTGCTGGAGCGGGCGATCGCCGTCTTTGGTAACCAAAAACTGGCCGAGGAATGGCTTGGCCGACCTTGCAAGTACTTCAATGGTGAATTGCCATTGGCAATCATCACTGATCCGGTAGGGTTGCAGGCCGTCGAGGCTTACTTGCAGCGCATCGAGCGCGGCGTCTACCAGTGAAGTGCAGCCGATGCGTGCCCCAACGCTCCTACTCAATCTTCGACCTCGGGGCACCTGGATGGCGACGTGCCGCTGGACGTTATCGACAATCCGTTGGGGTTTCAGGCAGTCGAGGATTATCTGGAACGTATCGAATGCAGGGTCTATCAGTGAATCCAACTCACTGGTCTGGCTGGTACGCATGGCGCCTCGACCGCGAGCTTTGCAAGGACACCTGGGACAGGGCATCGGTGCGTACATGATGGGTGGCCGTTGGAGTCCACCAGGGCGAAACGCCGTGTACGCCTCCGCGGATCTCTCAATCGCCAGTTTTTGGAAGTAGCGGTGCCTGTAGGCTTCGCTGCATTGGATACGGTTGGATGCTGGCTGCTTACGCCATCAAGAGCTCTGAGAGATCGACCTAAATGCAACGGATCTCCGCCCGGGCAAGCGGCCGCCCCGCATGGGTGGACCCTGCGACGCAGCCTGTCGCCGCTCTCGGTTAGTTTGAGGGCACCAATAAACCGCGAGGTTTTCGATATGCCTGTACAACCCCATCCCTTTACCTTCGTATGCCCTCGTTGTTCTTGGAAGGAAACGACTTTCCCTCAGAGTGATGCGCTTGTCGTTGGGCGCGACTGGTTCGCTCATTGCCCCCGCTGCGGGAATGAGTCGATAGACCATGGACCGGCTTCTCAAAGAGAGATATTCATGGCGCGGCTGGAGCAGTTTTCCCGAATATTGAGCTGAAGCAGCGATGGACGGGACGCCTCAAGATTGCGTCCATCTTTGCGGGTTGCTCCGCCTGGTTTCATATGGCCACGCCGCGAATCGGATGGATAGTGCGTGCCGGTTTTTTGAGTAAGGCGTGACGCTTGGACATGCGAGGATCGAGAGGAAAGCGGGAGTTATGGAGCCGCGAAGTACTATTTGGGCGTTTTTTGTCTTCACTATTCAGCATCCATGTGGTGGCGTTATGATCTCATTTTTTTCGGCGCGATTAGATATACGACGCGGTGATGTCGCGCACTTGCGATTTAAACAAGGCTTTTCATGTCTGAAGCGAAGGATACGCTGCACCGGCTTCTTGCTCTGCTACGGCTGATTCCAACAGAGCCCCGCCGCATCTCCACCCCTACCTTGCAGGAAAAACTCAAAGATCGCGGCTTCTCCGTCACGCTTCGTTCGATTCAGCGCGATCTCAATCGTCTCTCCACGGCGTTCTCCCTGCAATGTGACGACAGTGAGACGCCCTTTCGATGGAGCTTTACCCGTGACGTCCCGCTGGATCTTATCGAGATGGATACGCCAACTGCATTGGCGCTCTACCTGTCCGAAAGCCATCTGGCAATGCTTCTTCCACAAGGCGTACTTGATCAGTTGAGCTCGCAGTTCCGCAGAGCTCGAAACTATCTTGACAGTTTGAGTCGCAACGAACTCGCGGACTGGGCACACCGCGTTCGCGCGTTACCAAATGGCAAGACGCTTCTGCCGGCACAGTTGACGCCGGGAATTTGGGGATATGTATCTGAGGCGTTGCTGGAGCGACGGCAGCTGCGAATCAGTTATTTCAGTCGTAGTAAGGAGACCCTTTCAAGCCTCCTAATACATCCTGCGGGCTTGGTTTCTCGCCACTCTATCAGTTACCTGCTCGGCTCGGTCGATGGCTACGGTGACATCCGGCAGTTCGCGCTTCACCGTATCAAGCAAGCTGAAGTCCTCGATGTCGATGCTGATGCGCACCAGGACTTCGATGTGGATCGCTACATCGAAAGCGGTGTTTTCAATCTGCGCGAGGCCGATGAGCGGGTCGAGCTAGTTGCGGATATACACCCTCAGCTTGCCTCGCTGCTAAGAGAGACGCCTCTTAGTAGTGAGCAAACTATTCAGACGATTCCAGATCGCTATTGGCACCGACTGGTCGCACACGTGCCGCTGGACAGAGAAACGCTTTGGTGGGTATTCGGACTTAACGACCAAATCCATGTGCATTCGCCGCAGATCTGGGTGGACGAAATCAAGCAGCGGCTTGAATCACTGCGGCAGATGTACCAGCTTCAATAAGCTGCGACTCAACCTGAAAAAAGATCCGCACATTTAGTGGACAAACTTTAGCGAAGGTACCGTGTTCTTTATGCTTCCGACTGACGGTCTTGCAGGGCTCATGGCTTGACTGCGCTTCTTCAGGGAAGAAGCGCAGAGCGAGGGCCTCCATGCCCGCAATAGCAGCCCCAGCTGTGCCTCTACCCCGTTCGTGCATTCGTCACGATGAATCAAGCAAAGCGTCTAAACCTTTAGGAGAGCCCAGCGGGGCTTTCGAGTGTATGACGCGGTGTTCGGAATACCTCGCTCGGATAGCTATGCGAGGGTCGCCGCCAGCGGCCAGCCGTTCGTCGTAGGCTATAACCCAACAGCGGAAGGCTCGCTAACGGTGGCAAGCGCCACTTGCACTACATCATGGGCGGCAGCAATTTGTTGGATTGTGTGCTCCTTGTTAAGGATGTCGGCGCGTAGCTGGGTCAGAGCTCGCTGAATATCGGAAGTCATGTCTTCGACGAAGGTCTTGCCGGTGCTTTCCAGGCTGTCGCCGATCGCCTTGACCTTGCGCTCCACTTCACTCTCCAGGTCGGCGATGATTGCCGCCACCGCTACCCGCTGGGCTTCCTTAAGGCCGTTGATCTGGTTCTCCGAAACTCGGTCGCTGCCGAAGGACTTGACGATGTCGCGTCCGTAGTTCTTATCGCCGAACGACACGTCCGGAATGGTGATGCGTCGCAGGCTTTTGTTGACCTCGGCGAGCATAAGCTCGGCATCGAAGCCGGCATCGCCGGTATCGAACAGGTCCATGGCCGCCACGCCGACCTTGCGGCGCAGACCGTCGAGGTCCACGCAGTCGAGGATGGCCTTCTGCAGCGCCTGGGTGGTCTGGATGGCGAAGGCCTCGACTTGCTCGATGGCATCCTGGGCGCTGGCGTAGACGGTGACCACGTCGCGGTAACGGGTTTCGCTGCTGCCCCAGGAGAACGGGTTGTACCAGCGCGATTTGGACACTTCATAGGACTCGGATTTGGTTTCCTTGAGCACCTCGACCTTGCTGTACTTCTGCGCCTGGGCGCGGATCTCAGTCTTGAGCAGGGCGAACTGCTGGCTGGCCTTGACGAACTGCTCGTCGAACACGTCCTCCAGTCTGGTCTTGCCGCCGCTCATGCGCTTGAGCATGTCCTGCTCAGTCTTTTCCAGCTCGCCGATATTGCCGCTGCGGATACGCTCGCTGCGGCTGGCCAGTTCCTCGGCCATCTTCTGCAGTCGCTCGCGTGCCCCCTCGCGCACGCCCGCGATTAGCGCCTGCTCCTTGCCGGCCAGCAGTTGCTGCTTGCGCTGGCGCTGGGCCAGCAGCTCGTCGCGCAGGGCCGGGATGTTGGAGAGCTGGCGCAGGCTATCCGGAGCGAACGGGTAGCCGGTGGCGGTGCACAGCTGGTCCAGATGGTAGCGGTCGTTGTCGGACAGGTTGTCGAACTGCTTGGCGATCATCCACGCCCAACTGGAGACGAAGCGCGGTGCGGTCTGCTTGACGGCGCCGAGAATGCGCCGGGTCTTCTCGTCCTGGCCGGGCTGGTTGATCTGCAGGTCGAGGGTCTGGTTGGCCAGCCCGGTCAGCTTCTTGTCGAGCAACTGCATCATCGCCGCCGCGCGGGCGCCGCTGCGCTGCTCGGGCGGCAGGCGCTCGGTCAGCTTGCTGGCGGTGGCGGCGATGCCGCGATCCTGGCGCAGAGCCAGGTCGCGCTGCGAGCCGATCAGTAACACCGCCTTGTCGTCGATGCCGGCCTCGGGCAGCTGTTCGCGCAGCACCGACATGTCGGAGGAGGTGAGGAACTGGCCCACGTTGGACAGCTGGAAGATCACGTCGCACTGGCCAAGATAGCTGCGGGTGATCTGCCCGCGCGACACCACCGGGTCGTTGAAGCCGGGGGTGTCGATGATTTCCAGCCCTTCCAAGCGCGGGTCGTCGACATGCAGCACGCTCATCTTGGTGATGGCAGTGAACCTGCCGTGGCTGCTGACGTAGTCCTGCAGGGCATCGGCTAGATTCGCGGCGCCGTCGATGTTCTCCAGGGTATGGGTCTTGCCGAGGTACTCCTGCACGTCGAGGCGCTGCTGGCGGGCCTTTTCCACCAGTTCCACCGAGGATTTGATGGCTTCGGGAATCCGCTGCCTGACTTCTTCGGACATGGGCTGGTGCGGTGGTGCGGAGCACGCCTTGGCAAAGGGGCTCGCCTGCGCGGGCTGCCGCTCCTCAATCAGCTTGCGCTCTTCCTCGGCGTAGAAGCGCGGATACTCGCTGGCGCGCTGCTCGATGTCAGCCCAGTCGTCGGCGCTGTAGAACACCACTTCGGCGCTTGCCTTCGGTGCGTAGACGATCTTGGTCAGCGCGGCGGTCATCGGCGTGTCGGCCTTAGGCAGCAGGTCGCGCTCGAAGATGGCCGCATTGAGGAAGGATGATTTGCCGGCCTTCATCTGCCCGATCACGGCAATACGCAAATTGCGGCCTTCCTCGCGTACGGACTGGAGATTGTTCTGCAGCCCGTCGATCAGCACCTGCAAGTTACCGAGCTGTTCGCCATCGAGGATGGAGGCATGGGCTTGCAAATTGTTCAGAATGGACTGGAATCCTTGCATGAAGTTACTTCTTGTTGATCCGAAATTCTATTTTCGTTGATTGTTTACAAGCCACCAGAGCGGTCCGCTTGGCTCTTCCAGCTTCTGCAATAGAGCGTTGGCCCGTTGATTCCCTTGGGCTGCAGATTTTCGTAGCCAACTTTTTGCATGAGCGGAGTTTTTTGTCAGGACCTCTCCAGAGAGATAGTGCTTGCCAATATTGAGCTGTGCATCAGGATGTCCTGCCTTGGCGGCCTCTTTATACCAGTGAACCGATTGTGCAAGATCTTCAGCTGTGCCTCGGCCTGTCTCATGGCAGATGGCCAGCGCATACTGGGAGTTTATGTTTCCTTTGCTCGCTGAGAGTTGGAGCAGATGGAATTGCGCTTCAAGGTGATCCTGCGCGGCAGTCTTTTGGAGCCACTCGATGGCTTGTTGTTCGTCGTGCGGTACCCCTTGACCGTTTGCGTAGCCTAAGCCCAAGATAAATTGAGCTTCTTTATGCCCCTGCCGGGCTGCTCTGCTATACCATTTGGCAGATTGGTACTGATCCGGTGCCACGCCGATTCCCGTATCGTAGTGTGCGGCAAGATTGAATTGTGCGCTGGCATGCTCCTGCTCAGCCGCCTTTCTATACCAAGCGACGGCCTGTTCGTCACTTTGGGCAACAGCAACGCCATTCGCGTGATACACACCCAAATTGAATTGAGCTGATGCATGACCAAGCATCGCCGCCTGCAGGAAATGAGTAGCAGCCAGTTCGTACTGCTGCTGATCATGATGCTGGATCGCCTGCCGAAAAATCTCGTCGCTTGATGGCGCATCTACCGCCACCTCGCCAACGATGTCCCCGACTAGCTTCAGTATTTCGCCCTTTAGTGCGATAAATTGCTCGACCTGCTCTTTGAAAGCCCCCTGGCTATGACGCTGCTCGCGAATCAGTCCTTGTAGCGTGCTGCGCTCGCTCTCCGGCAACTGATCGGCCAGTGGCAGCAGGGTGTTGAGCAGGGCGAGTTTTTTGCGGCTGTCCGCCAGGCTGTCCTGGTTGTGTCGGATATAGCCGTCCAGTATCTGCTCGCAGGTACGGCGGTGCTGGGTGTACTTGGGCCGGCTGTCCAGTTGACCGAGCCAGACACGGACATCGTCACCGGCAATCCGCCCGCCATGTTCGCTGCCCAGCGGGGCGGCCCAGGCCATTAGTCCGGCGCAGGGAATCCCCGCCTGTTCGATGGCGGCGCGGGCGCTCTCGAGGATCGCGTCGATGCGCGCCTCGCCGACCAGGTCGGCCTGGGTGACGACGAAGAAGATCGGTTGCGGGTGGTTCAGGCGACGCAGGAAGTCCAAATCGTCCTGGCGGATCGAGCCGTTCTTGGCGCTGAGCAGCCAGAGCACATGATCGGCTTCGGTGAGCTGGCGCAGGGCGATATTCTGGTCGGTCTCTGCAGCGCCCTCGGCGTCTGCTTTGCTGTAGCCAGGGGTGTCGAGAAAGGCGAGGCCGTCCCACGGCAGGTGAGGCTGGTGCAGCATCAGCAGCTTGAGGATATGGGCAAAGCCGAAGCCCTCGCCGAGGCTGCCGCGGTAGTGGTCGTTGAAGGCGTGGGTAATCGCCTGCAGGGCGTCGCGGTCCAGCGCAATCCGGTGGTCGAAGCAGTTCAGTGCGACTATGTTGGCCTCGCCACGAGTGATGAAGCTGGGAATCGCGGTGGTCGGCTCCAGCGACTCGGGCAGCAGGTCGACGCCGAGCAGGGTGTTGAGAAAGCGCGACTTGCCGGCGCTGAATCCGCCACCGACCCCGACTACTCTCTTGCTGGCCAGGTCGGGGAACAGGGCGAGGTTCTCCAGTGCGTCCTCCAGCGCCAGCAGGTGACGCAGGGCCTGGGCCTCGCCGGGGTAGCTGCCGCGGGCGGTGAGGGCGATAAAGTCCTGGTGAATCAGGGCGTGCAGGCGGGCGAGCTGGGCGCGCTGGGCTTCCTGCACGGCCTCCGGGGCGGGATGGCCGATCAGCCGGGCGAGCAGTTGCAAGCCGCGCGCCGGGTGGCTGAGGTAGGGGTTGGCGGTAGCCGCCTCGGCGGCCTCCAGCTCTTCCAGGGAAAAGTTGAAGTCGAGGGACATGCTTAAATGCTCCTGTCAGGCGGCCAGCGCCGGCTGCTGGGCGACCAGTTTGGCCACCCGCTCGAGAGCCTGTTCGCCCCGTTCCTTGATCTGCTGCTTGCGCAGCTCATCCGCGCTCAGTTGCTGATCGATGCGCTCGATGTTCTCCCGCTGCACATCGAGCTGGGCGGAAATTCTGTCGCGCATAGCGGCCAGGAATTGTCCGGCGTGCTTCTCCAGCAGCTCGGGAATCGCTGCTTGCAACTGGCCGATGATCGATTCAATGGCCTCGTTAGCACGGCCTTCAGCTTCGCTCTCTTTGCTGGTGCCCGAGACGAACAGGCCGATCACACCGCCGAGCAGGCCGCCGATCAGGGTGCCGACTAGCGGAATCATGCTGCCTATTGCAGCACCGGTAGCGGCACTCAACGTCGCGCCAACGACGCTCTGGTCCTGTGCAATGCCGATCGGGCCGTCGCCGGCTAACGTTGGGCCGTCGAAGGCGTTCAGCTCGATATGACTCCCGAGGTTCTGGCAGGCATCCTTGAGACGCGGCGTTAGGTTCTGGTCGACGGCCAGCTGGCAGGCGTTGCGCGCATCCGCGGTGAGCAGCGGACCGATGCTCTGGCCGCCTAGCAGGATCTGCGCGTAGGCGCTGCGCCGGCTGCGCAGGTAGCTGTTGACGGTGGCGACCACCTGGCGGGTGATCGGGCCGCGGCAATCGCGCAGCAGGCTCTCCTGTTCGCTGGCGTAGTTCTCTTCCAAGCGGGCGCGGTTGCGTTCGAGCAGCTTGCGCTGGTCGAGCAGGTCGTCGCGGGTGGTGTCCAGGGCCAATTGCTGGCGGATCAGCCGCTCGGCCCGGCCGAGCAGGTATTCCACCCGCGGCGCCAGGTGCTGCTGGAAGAGCGCGGCCTTGCGGGTTTCCAGCTGGGCGAGCAGGTCGTCTAAGCCGCTCAGGTCGCCCTCGCGTGCTGAGCAGCCGCGCACCGGATGGCTGGGGTCGAGGCCGGCCTGCTCGGCCAGCTGGCGTCGCAGCGCCTCGCGCTGGCTGGGCGTGTTGAGCGCCTCCTGGCAGACCAGCAGGGAAAACTCCTGGCCGAGCGAGCGCTGGCGGTTGATGAAGCCCAGCTCGTCGATGCCTATTTGGCTACTGCGGGTTACGCAGAGAATGCAGGCCGCGCCCTCTCCAATGTACTGCTGCAGGGCGCGCTCGTGGTTGCCGTTACCGGAGCCGAAGCCGGGGGTGTCGACCAGAATCAGATCCGGGTGGCGGGCCAGTGCGCTGCGATTGAGGTGAAGCTCGACGAACAACGGCGGCTGAGCGTCGGTGCGCGGGTTTTCTAGCAGCGGCCGGTAGGCGGCCAGCTCGCGCTCCTCGCGGCGCAGGCCGCTGCTGTGCAAGTCGTCCAGCCAGTGGATTACCAGCTTCTCCTCGCCCGGCAGGGCGTAATGGAATTCGGTGGCCAGGCTGGTGCAGGCGCCCAGGTCGTCCTTCTGGATGTCCTCGCCCAGCCAGCAGTTGAGGAGGGTGGACTTGCCGACGCTGAACTTGCCAATCAGCGGCACCTTGAGATGGAAGCCGCTAATGGCCTCGCGCAGCTCGACGATTTCGCCGCGGAACCCGTTAGGCAGGATCTTTTCGCCGACCAGTTCGTCGAGTACCTTGAGCTGGTCGAGCCAGCCGGCCTTGAAGCGGCTGAGGTCGCTGCCGTGCACCACCGAGAAGCCCGCGACCTTGAGGTGATAGAGCAGCTCGGCCAGGAAGTCCCAGGCCGGCAGCTCGGCGGCGGAGCCATAGCCCCAGAGCGTCAGGGCCTGTTCACTGCTCATCGGTTCGGCGCTTTGGTTGCGCAGGTCGCGCAGCCAGCGGGCCGGCTGGCCAGGCTGCCGGTCGGCCTCGGGCAGGATCACCAGGCGCTCGGTCATAGTTCGCGCGCACTCGGGCTGTTCGCTCAACTGCGCGCAGAAATCGGCGATCCGTATTGGCTGGCTGTCATCCAGGCCGGTGTTGATGCACATCTCCTTGAGGCTGACCAGCTCGGCCGGCGACCAGTTGCCCTCGGTCAGCAGGTAGAAATCGTTGGCGATGCAGGCCAGGCGCAGCGGCACCGGCAGCCTGGCCAGCGGCTGGCCGTCGAGGCGCGGCCGGTTGGGGTGCAGCAGCCAGTTATGCAGACGGCCCTGGCGCTCCAGCGTGCTAAGGCGATCCTCATGTTGGCTGAGGCGCTCACGCAGCTTGCAGTACACCCCGGCCAGCGAGCGGTAGACGCGGCGCAGGTCGCGGTTGTGGCGTTTGCCGAGACGCTGGATCTCGCCGAAGGCGCTGTTCAGGCGGTTCTGCAGGGCGCATGCGAATTCGAGAGTAACCGCACCTTTTTCCTGCACGGCAGCGATCAAGCGCAGGGCGGCGAACTGCGCCTGGGCCAGGTCGCGGTCGTTCTCTGCGGCGATCTGCTGGCTTTTTCCGGTAATCGTGCCCCACAGGCGCGACAGCACGCCCTGCTCGCGCATATGGTTAGCGCGTCCGGTGACCGGCGACAGGGCACTGAGGGCATCCAGCACGGCCCCTTCCACCTTGCGGCGGTTGTTAGCATTCTGGGCGATGAAGCTGTCGACAGCGGTTTCGATCTGACAGCGCTCGATGTCGGCGAGCAGCGCGGTGTTTTCCAGGGCAAGCTGGTCGAGCGCCAGCGGCGTTTCATCGTCGTCGGCCAGCTCGGGCTTTTGGCTGAAGTCGTCGCTGCGGATCGTCCGGTCGAAGTCGTGGATGTCGTAGACCGTCTGGCCGTGTTGGCGATCCATAGCCTGCAACTGCTGGGCGCTCTTGCGTTCTTCTTCTGCGCTCAGGCGCGCACGCTCCCAGAGAGCTTCGTACTGGGCCTCGTTGCTGAGGAAGAGTTCGAGGTGGCGGAACAGCTGCAGGCCGTCGTTGTAGCCCTGCTCCATTCGCCGCGCGGCACCCTGGTTGGAGAAGTCGAGGGTGGCGTTGACGCCCCCGAGACTGCGCGTCGGCACCACCGGTAGTATGCGCACACCCGGATAGTGGCGCGGGTCGATGCTCAGATCATCGGGCGACAGGTAGACGACGATGATGGTGTCGCAACCAGACTTGATCAGCGGAATGATCGGGGTGTTGTCGACGTTCTTGTGCGGCAGGCCCCAGTAGAAGCCCCCATCGCTGTAGATACTGCCCTGAATGCGCACCTCGTCGAAAATCATCGGCAGGGCGGCGGTGCCGAGCAGCATCTCTGCGGCGGTATGCGCGTCGCGCACCTCCAAGTAGTCGACTCGGTTGGCTTCGGTGTTATGAAGCGCCACGGTCAGCGGCAGCGCCGAGGAGGCCAACCGACCGGAATTAAGGCCCTCGCTGATCATGCTCTTCAGTCCGTCCTGCTTGAAGAAGCCCTTGGTGCTGACGAAGTGGCTAATAGCCTGCGCCATCACGCTGCCTGTAGCCATTGATGCCAGCTGCGCGGCCAGACCGGGAACGTCCTGCACGGTCAGCATGTTGCGACTCTCGATGTTCAGCCACATGTCGCGGGCTTGGTTGAACTTGCCTTGGGCGAACATGGCTCCGTTGAGGCCGCCCACCGAGGTGCCGGCTATGGCGCTCAGCTGGCTGTCCAGGCCGAGCTCGCGCATGGCCTGCCAGACCCCAATCTGGTAGGCGCCCTTGCCGCCGCCGCCGGAGAGGGTGAGGCCTAGTTTGTTGAATTTCATGCTCTGTTCCTTGAGAAGACGTCCGTCGCCGGAACCCCCGACGAGATGCTCTAGAGAGTGTCTGTGCGATACGGCAGATGGCTGGCGTTATTGCGCTGGGCCATTCGCACAGTGTCTGCAAGGACGTGGTGGTAAGAAAAATAGTCGTCTGGCCTTGTTAGTCGGCCATGGTGGCATTTTGATAATGCTCGGGCACTGCCTCCCGTTTTGCAATATCCCGCTGGTCAAAACGAAGCAAACCTTCAGACTGGTTGCTAAAACTCGATTATCGGCCCTGCACGTCACGCTGCTGCGCACGTGTGCTTAGCGATCTATCGCCCCCATTGGTGGAGGGCATAGTTGTAACGTGTCAAAGGGCCAGAGGGGGCGCGATAAAAATGAATGGCGCATCCCTCGACCGCGGGATGCGTGCGAAGGTGATAGTTGCGGAGTGTCCTCCTTCATTTCCTAATCTGGGAGCCGAAAAATCCCTAGCTAGGCCATAGCACAGCCGAGCATCCCGTTGTCGTGATATCTCGTATGTAGTCAACGAGAGCACGCTGATGAGATAGTTGTGTGACGATGCTTGGCGGTGGCGCCGGTCTCTGGCAAAGCGGTCAATACCAAGCCCAGCAATGGCTGCTATGGGCCTTGGTGGTCCTGGTAATCGCGACGTGGGCTATGCCAGTGGGCAGAATGGCGGGAGCCTAGAAAGGGGCGTAATCGTGATTCCGCGCTCTGAGTCGTTGGAAAGACTGAACGAGAGTCAGCGGCTGGTTAGGGCAGATGCTGAGTGTCTTCTATCACGGCGCTTCATTGCAGCGGCAGCTATCGTAGTATGCTATCGGAGCAACGTGAGGTTTCGATGAAACAGCGGAAACGTGAATCTAAAGCTGAAATGATAGCTCGATACCAGGATGAAGCGCGCTTGGTGTTGGCTAAGCGCCATGGTGCTCAAGGGCGCTTATTAGCTATTGCCGCCGCTGCCGGCGCTGCGGGTCTAGATATGGAGCCGGGGGGCCGCTTGGCTGGTTCGATGCCGCCAAAAAAGGTTACCTAGGGCGGCCCTTCAGTTAAACGCTGCTTTTCTTGTGGATTCGCTCAAGAGACGTAGCTGCGCCGACAGAAATTCCAGCATGCTTCGATGCGTTACGAAAAGCTTTATTTAGATAGGTAGCTCCCGTACCGAATCTAGGTAGCGGCGCACCTCGGCCAGTTCAGCAGTGCGCCCAGACAGCATGAACTGCAGAGCGCTTTGGCCATTGAAAGGGTGCGTTTCATTGGGTTTTTTTACCCACTGATAGACGTAGTCGGCATGGTTACTGAAGATCAGCCTCAAGGATTTGTGGATCCCCATCAGGTAGGAAATCCGCACCAGAAGATCGTGGCACAGGCATACCTCTGGCAACCTCTTGTACTCGTGGTACGCGGCGTCGCCGATGCCTCCGAGCAAAACCTTCTGCTCATCCTCAGAGCATCCCCATTTCTTCATAAGGTTGAAGAAAAAGGTCAGCGCGACCTTGCCTGCAAGCGGAGTATCAGGGGCTGAAATTTCATCTTCATTTTTAAAAGTCACGTTAGAGACCTAGGCTTCGCTATGGGATAACCCTTCCACTATAACGAGCGTGGCGCGCTACGCACCGACTTACGGATTTCGACGCAGGACCTTGATGGAGCCAAGTCGCGCCCACAGGAATTTCATGAGCGCCCCGAGAATGCAGTCAAGGTTGTACCATGGCTTCAACCCGCGCCGTTGCTGGGGTACGGACTTTTCGTGCAGCATTCCCACAGGCGCTGTTGAGGGCATCGGCTGCCCGCCAGAGCCGACAGGGAGGTCGACTACCTGACCGGAATTAGCTGAGCGCTGACCGGAAACTGGCGACAGTCGCTGCCATCCTGTAGCCCGCGGCAATGGCTGCGGATTCATTCGCGAACGTCTCCGGAGGGTTGTGGTGCCCCATGACTCATTCTGTGCGGCTGTCTCGTAGCCGCACGAGGCGGCGTCGATTCGCCCACCCAAAGAAGACGAGCACCCGGGAGCGGGGCGGTACGTTGTAGCGCAGCGCCTCGAGGTACTCGATCGCCGTCCGGTACTGGGTGAATCGTCCACACATAGGCCCTCCGGTCATCGCCGTTGAATTGACCCGCGCGATGCGGCTCTGATATCTGTATATTTATACAGTTATCGCAGAGCAGTACGAGAATGCGGGTCACTATTCTGGGGCGTCTCGGCCCCGCCAAAACTTTCTCTCAATACGTGGACAGCCGAGTGCCGGCGGGTTTCCCATCACCCGCTGCCGACTATGAGGAGGTAACCCTGTCGATCGACGACTTGGTCGACCTGCGGGCACCCAACGTCTATCTGGTACGGGTGAGCGGGCCAAGCATGATCGGCGCCGGGATCTATGACGGGGACGTGTTGGTGGTCAACCGCGCCCTGGAGGCGCGGTCGGGCAACGTCGTTGTCGCGTACGTGGATGGCGGGATGACGGTCAAGCGACTGCAAATCTCCGCCGCGGGAGTGAGGCTGCAGCCCGAGAACCCTGATTACAGGGCAGTGGCCGTGACCGAATCATTGCATGTGTGGGGCGTGGCCACGCATAACCTGCACAGCCTATGTTCGCGCTGATCGACTGCAACAGCTTTTACGCCAGCTGTGAGCGGGTTTACCGACCTTGGCTAGACGGCGTGCCCGTTGTGGTGCTGAGCAACAACGACGGCTGCGTGATTGCTCGCACCCACGAGGCCAAGCGCTTGGGTATCCCTATGGGCGCACCGTATTTCAAATGGCGCCACCAGTTGCGGGATTGGGGAGTGGTCTGCTTCTCAAGCAACTATGAGCTTTACGGGCAGATGAGTGCGCGCGTGATGACCACGCTCGAGGGGATGTTTCCGCGATTGGAGGTGTACAGCATTGATGAGGCATTTGCCGACCTGACCGGCCTGCCAGGTGACATGGCTGCGCTAGGACGCGAGGCGAGGGCGCGTGTGCTGATGTGGACCGGCATCCCAGTGGGCGTTGGCATCGGGCCCACAAAGACGCTCGCAAAATTGGCCAATTGGGCGGCCAAGACCTGGCGTAAATCGGAAGGGGTGATTGACCTTCGCGACCCGTCTAGGCGCGATCGACTGCTGCAGATAACCGAGGTGAGCGAAGTGTGGGGCGTCGGTCGCCGGCTGACCGCGCGGCTTAAGCCGCTGGGCATCAAGACGGCTTGGGACTTGGCGCAGTACGACCCGGCGTCACTACGCCAGCAGTTCAGTGTGGTGTTGGAAAAAACGGCTCGCGAGTTGCGCGGGATCTCGTGTCTGCACCTTGCGGAGGTAGAGCCGCCGCGGCAGATGATCTGCAGTAGCAAGATGTTTGGTGCTCGGGTGCGCGAACTGCCGCCGATCCGCCAGGCGGTTGCCGCCTACGTGTCTAAGGCGGCGGAAAAGTTGCGCGCCCAGGGTAGCCTCGCCGGCACCCTGCAGGTGGCCATCCGCACAGGTATGCACAACCCCAACCAGCCGCGCTACGCCAACGCCATCAACTGCCCTCTGCCGTACCCCACCGACGACACCCGTGTGCTTGCCGCCGCGGCGGTTCGCGGCCTGGATGCCATTTACCGCCCCGGCTACGCCTACAGCAAAGCCGAGGTGCTGCTGATGGACCTTCGCCAACGTGGGGAATTTACCGACGACCTATTCGCAGCCGCACCTCGCCTGGGTGCCGATCGGCTGATGGATGTAGTCGACCGGATCAACGCCCAAGAGGGCAGGGGTACAGTGCGACTCGGTCGTATTCCCGCAGCCCCTAAGTGGGCGATGCGGCGCGAGATGATGTCTCAGCGGTACACGACGCGGTGGGATGAGTTGATGGTAGTGAGATGAGCGTCGCTTGGGATTGCTGAGCGACAGCTATCGGCCAGAAGTAGACACTCAAAATCTTCAGGGTGGTATCTCCGTTGTCAGCTTGACCTTCTGCATCGGGATCTCAGTTTTCGGGTTTCACACGCCTTTGATTCGAGCTTGGTGCTTTGCCTGGAACTGCCGGTATACAGGGGCTCCTGCGGTTCACTGCACAATTCAGTCGGTAATCTGCTATATAAGCAACCCCTCCCTCATGAATGTATGACCAAGGAAGAACAATATGAACCAGGAGCAGTTGGCGTCAGTAAACCTAAAGATAGGGAACTGTGATTTTAAGGGCGCAGCCGATGAAATGTTGGCGGCTGCCAAATCTTTATCCGAGTCCGGAAGTGAGTCATTATCTGATTTTTTGGCCAGCTATGCGCACGATTTGTCGGAGAGAAAGTCCGACATCGGCAAGTTTTCACAGAGCCTCAAGGACAAAATTGAGAGAGGCGAAAAAAACCTAGCGGACATAGGTGATCAGATAAATACTCTCATGCATGAGGTATATAACTATTTTCTGGAATTTGAAAATATATCCATCCGTCAGAATGCGCTGCTATCGCGCCCCATGTTCTTCAGGCTTGAGAATCGGGAAAACTTTCCGTTCATTGAAAAGTTATTTAGTGGTAGCGACGCCCATATAACGGGGGAAAATTTTCACGAAGTATTTAAGAAGCAAATCATTTTCTACTTAAATCTGAGTGCGTATGGTGAGAAGTCAATTTTACACTTAGGGCAAAGGAAGACCAATATTGCTAAAGGGAAGTACTGGAAATTCGTCGAGCTTAGTAGGCAGTATAAACATAAAATATCCTGCCTAGATCGAGTTCAGGATTTACTGAATGAGCAAAAGCCCTTAGAAATGGAACTGGCGGGCCTTAGAAGCAAGCTCAGGAGGAATGATGCTACTGCTCATTTGTCTCTGTCAGAATTCAACAGGTGTTTAGAATCATTTATGGCTGGTTTGGCCACTGAAGAGACCCTGTAAACCAACCTGGGCGAGTGAGGTGCGTTTGTGTCTAACAAAGATGAAGATAAGAAGAAGTCGCTGATGGATCTGGCGACTCTGGACGATTTCGCACATATCAATCCAGCCTCAATCATGGCGATGAGCAACTCGTTGCACTTTCATACGCTGGAGCGGGCGTTTAGAGAGGCGGCTCAGACCGCAGCAAACGCTGGCGATGCCGCTGCTTTTAGGGCGTTCAACGTCTTGGCGGTTGTCTGTAGCTACCACTTCAATCCCGGCAGGCCAGATACCTTCTCTCCCCAGATCATTTTTAAGGGCAAGCGGACGCTTATCCCGAGTGATTACCTGGGCGAGCAGCAGAGAGTTCTTGTCCAGATAGCCGAGCAGATTGACCACCCCCTGCTTCGGGCCCGAATCGCTGATAGCTGCTGGTACGTCAACCGAGGGCTCCACACTGTCGCCGCGCTTGCCGCCAGTTCGTATTTGAATACGGTAGAGCTCTTCTTCAAAAGAGAGCTGCTCGATCAATACGAGTCGGATTTTGCGGTGCCATTCAAGGTGGTTGACCTCATCGATCGGGCATTCGCGATCTACGCCTCTGCTGGCAAGCGCAAAGAGATCCCAGACAGTGCCAAGGCGGTGCTGAAGCTGGCCTATGAAACGGCCAAGGACAATGAGTGCCTCGTCGCCTTCGTGAGGTTGTCACCCATTGCCCAGTCCTGTGGGTTACTTGGGTGGCAAGACATTGCTAGCGCCGCTGAAGACATGGCCAACGCCACGAAAGATCGGCTGTATGCCGATGCCGTGAAGAGGGTGTGGCTCCATGCGGCTCGTGCTTATCTTAAGGTGGACGACAAGGAGTCTGCTTTCAGGTGCAAGGTGAATGCGGTCGAGCAGACGCTACGGATGCGGGACGCAGTCAGCACCGCCATGGCAAAAGCCTCATGGACACGCAGTGCTATTGGTGAACTCCGTGCAATTGGCGGCCCGGCGGAGAGAATCGAGGCCCTCAAGACGGAGCTCCAACAGCATGAGGAGGATTCGCTTTCCGAGTTTGGCTCGTTCAGTGTGCCGATGGATTTAACGGATGAGCGCCGGGCGACGATAGAAGAATTTGAGCCGCTTGATGTTCACGAAATGCTGCTTCGACTGGCATTCACATGCCGTGCCCCAGACAAAGTTGCCCTCCATAAGAACTGCTTAGCGAAGAGAGACAAATACTTCTTCTCGTCGATGTCCGGTAAGTCCTACGTCGATGAGCGAGGAAAGGTGATCGCGACAGCAGCGCATGTGCCGCATGGCAGTGAACCGCCAGAGGAGTGGTTTGATCATGAAAGCCTTAGTGAGGCGGGACTTCATTATCACATAGCGACAGAGGCTTTTATTCGGCCTGCGTGCATTACGATGAGCCGTTGTCAGCTCATTGATGATCGGCATTTTGAGCCTATTGTCTCTAGCAGTGAATTCGTGCCGCCAGGGTTCGAGGCAGTTTTCTCCCAGGGCTTTTCTAAGCTTGTACAGGGGGACATGGTATCGGCAGCTCACCTGTTGATACCACAGCTTGAGAACGCCCTCAGATATGTGCTGAGCAGCCGTAGATCGAATACCGCCAAGCTGAATAATGATCTCACCCAAGAAGATCAGTCGCTCAAGCTGTTGCTCAAGAACTACTGGGAAGAGATAGAGCAGGTGTTCGGGGTAGATAACACGTACATCTTCCACATCCTGTTCAACCTCAAAGGTGGCCCGATGCTAAGGCACGAAGTGGCGCACGGTAAGCTCTCAACGGCCCAATGCTATGAGCCTTCATGCATTTACGCGTGCTGGTTTATTTTCCACCTCACGTGCGTCCCTCTTGCCCCGCACTGGAGCTCAGTAATAGCAGGAGCGATTCAAGAAATTGCGAGCTAATGGGCAGTGCTTAGGAGTTGGCTTAATCTGGAGGTTGTAATGAGCTCCACATGGGGCTGAATTGCCCCTGATTTCGTAGACACCGCAATTCATTTCTCGAAGGGCTTATATTGGCTGTTAAAGCTGACGCAGGCGACAGGCTGCTTTTGGCCGATTTCTGTCGGTTACGATCGACTGAAAACAGCCAAAAGCAGATTGCCCTATGAATAGATCCGTTTCCTTTGTGTCCAAACAACGAGTCAAATCACTGCGCTTTACTGTAATTTTTCTGGTCCAAAAGTACCGGTTATTTTCCAAACAGTAGATTGATGCTCTTCAAATTTTCCGCCCAAATCTAATCCGGTGCCCTTTATAGTGGCTTTAAAACCAGCATTCAGCCCGTAATCGTCCGAGTACGTTAGTGACAGATTGAAATTCTTTAATCCGTTGTTTACGCGAGCGGTAGCAACAGTCTGCCAAAGAGCTTCGTGAGGATACCAAGTCAAATTTTCAGGGATTGATGGATCGTCATGTCCTGTCAATTTTGCGTCAAAAATAATTGCGGAGTTCTCTGCTCCATTTTTTCCGGCGCCGATCGAAGCAGAATCTCCAGTCGGGATTGTAACGCCGAGACCAGCTGAAAACTCTTGATCCCAGCCGCTGATATGCTCAACCTTAATTTCATTAGCGCCAAGGCTCGATAGAAGAGTTATCACCTCCGCAAACTTATGCTCGAATGCCTGACGGTGGAACGAGCTAGCGGTGTAGTACATCAGATGATTTGCTGGATGTTGAGCGTAAACAACATTTTCTCGCGGATGACCTGGCGGAAAAATAAGATTCATTTTCTTAGATTCGGAATAGCTAAGAGTGGTGAGATCAGCCCCTTTATCTAGAGCATCCATGATCGTTTTGATTAGTTCTACGGCTTGCTTGCCGAGAGTAATTGCAAACGGCTCACCATAAAAAGAGAAGACTGAATTAGCGATTTTTTTTACGAAGCTCTCTTCAGGTGCTACTTGTGCCATCTGGACTTCGCGCATTGCTTCAGCTGTTTTATCCGGGACCACGACAATCAGTCTATGGCCAATCTCGTAGCTGTCATCCATGAGGATTTCGATACCCTAATTAGATTGATAAGTGGCGGTTTTCAAAGCCTACTAGATTCGGAAAGGAACTCCAACTGTAGCTGGTTTATTTTCACCTGATATATGCGCTGATAAACCTCTGACAACGATGATGATTTTGAGCCAACGCTCTCAGCTTTGGAGGCGAGCGATCCTATGCGAAGGGCGGCTATTGGCCGAAAGCAGCCGTAGGTTGCTTGGAAGTGAGAACATCAAATGGATGTCATCACGGACGTCGTGATCAGCCTGTTACTCCATCGCGAGGCTTACGGACCCTAGGCTTCTAGCATCTTGTCGATTGCGGGATTCGCGCGGCTGGATGGCGTCGGTTGGAGCGAATGCCCAGGGAGCGCTAGATCACTCCGAGCCCATGCTGTTCCATTCGGAATCTGATGGCCTCGACGGGATCAGAACGTGGGATCGGATAGTGTTCGTCTTCATATTTCTCGATCAACGCTGCGAGCGCTTCTAGCGCATCACCCTCTGGCGTACCGATCGGGGCACCCCACAGTTGCTCCAAAAGCGCCAAAGCGGTAGCTAGGTCACCATCAGTACGAATCGGCTTGATCTTCATTAAAACTGCCTCGACATTAATGGATGCACTGTACCTGCATAAGCCAGAGCGCTATTTTTAAATTAGGTGCTCCCGAGGCGGGCTGGATAACACCTGATAGTCGCGCCGCTATGCAAAGCATACGGCGCTTTGGGTTAGCTAGTTAATGAAAATTATACGGTAGGTCGTTCGTCTTTCGCCAGCCATCTAAGTCTCGCTCTACGGATATAGCTGGGGGAAACGCCTAGGCGCTCGGCTAAAATACGGTCAGAGGTCAAACCAAACTCGGCTGCAATTTTAGCAGTGATTTTTGGATATGATTTTTCAAATGCTTTTATTCCCAATTCTTTTCGTTTCGCTTTGATTGGGTAGTTACTAACTTTTAGCCTATCGGCTAACTCGTAGTCGGGCATAGTGCCAAGAAGCGCGATCGTTTGCTCGTTCCAAATTTCCTCAAGCGGTTGGAACTTAGGCCGGAGGGGTTTTGGCTCCGGAATACCAAGCTCAGTTCGAGCCTCCTTAATACTTTTTGCGGGAATACCGAGGTCTTTGGATAGGCTGTAGTCCGTCTGTACTGCCAGCCGCTCAATCAGCGATTGTGTAAGTTCTAGCTTGAAGCTGAATTCGGCGATACCGTTGGCCTTTCGATACCGGCGGACGGTAGTCGCTCCCACCCCAAACCTCCTCGCTATTTCGCGGTCGCTGAACTGGCCGACCTGGGCTTTCCAGTCGCTTTTACGCATGTGCATTTCCTCCATTTTGAGCAGGCGAGAAATTCACCGCTCTATGAGGTAGTGCTCAGAGCAAGTGCACCGATTCCAGTTCGATATGCCTAGGCACCGAAAATATTATCGAATAGTGAGCGGGCGGCCCTATGTCTAGTGCCTGGAGGGGGATGATCTCGACTTTGGAAGCTGCAGCGCTTCCAACCCGCGCATGCGCGGAATCCGTATGAGAATACTCGGCGTATCGACCTGGTTTTCCGCGCATGCGCGGAAAAC
>NZ_AGSX01000093.1 GCF_000235745.1 Stutzerimonas stutzeri SDM-LAC
TCACATGGAAATAACATTGGGATCAAGAGCTTTATTATCTTAAATTCTAAAGTCCACATCCACCATTTCCCTAGTAAAAAGAGGGGCTCTGTTATTTAGCCATTTGTGTACTTTTTGTGAGGAGGTTATGTCAATAATATCCTTTTTGCTGCTGAAGTTGCGGAGAGTTTTGGCCACATATTCTATTGTAGTCTGGATCTTCCTCGGTAGGCTAAGCGTCGTTCCACACACAACAACATCTCTCCACTGTTTGTTTAAAGTTTAGAAAGAAAATATCCATCGTTCACAAGATCGTAGGAGAAGGACACGACTTAAGGATCCCCCGGGCCATACTAGT
>NZ_AGSX01000092.1 GCF_000235745.1 Stutzerimonas stutzeri SDM-LAC
TCACTTTCACTGGTGATTATTCAAGTCAAGGTAAAATTTGCGAGATGCTCGAGAGAGCAACATGCGGATTTTCGGCGAATGTCGTCTTCACGTTATAGACAGTAACCAGATTGCTTGGGGTTATATGGTCAAGTGAAGAAGCGCATACGGTGGATGCCTTGGCAGTCAGAGGCGATGAAAGACGTGGTAGCCTGCGAAAAGCTTCGGGGAGTCGGCAAACAGACTTTGATCCGGAGATGTCTGAATGGGGGAACCCAGCCATCATAAGATGGTTATCACACACTGAATACATAGG
>NZ_AGSX01000091.1 GCF_000235745.1 Stutzerimonas stutzeri SDM-LAC
TGTCTAGTCCTGAAATAGGTTTACACCGTTTCGGCTAAATTTGAGGTATTCAGAACGCCCGATGCACCGCATCGGGCGTTTTGTATTTCAGAGACAGATGCGGACGCTCCGAGTTGTAGATTTGGATCGCTTCTCGGACCATTGACCTAGCCTGATCCAGGTTGCTGGGGCTCTGTAGCAACAACTCGTTTTTCAGGATGCCATTGACTCGCTCGGCGAGCGCGTTCTGGTAACAGTCATAGCCATCCGTCATCGAACACTGCACGCCGTGGCGTGCATGCAGCGCTTGATATAGGGACGAGCAGTACTGGATTCCACGATCGGAGTGATGGATCAGGTTTCGGCGGCTTCGCCGCTGCTTCAGCGCACGCCTGAAGGCCATTGCTACCGACTCGGCATGAAGCCCCTCATGCACGTGATGACCAACGATCTTGCGTGAGTAGGCGTCCGTGATCAGGCTCAGATAAAGCGGCCCGCTCTGGCTTGGAAGATAGGTAATGTCCGCAACCCAGATGTGTTCTGGCGCCACTGGGGTGGTCTGCTCAGGACCGGGCTTAAGCAGGTTGGGGTGACGATAGAAGCGGTGAAAACTGTGGGTCGTCTTGTGGTATGCCCGCTTGGGTCGAACCAGCAGACGATGCTCGGCCAGTATCTGAAACAGACGATCACGCCCGACCTTGAGTTGTTCGTTTGATTGCTCACTCAAGAGATGATGCAGCTTGCGTGTGCCTATACGCGGTTGGCGTTGCCGCACTCGCTGGACGTAGTGAGCGACCTGCTCACCCTGAGTCCGGCGCTGATCGTCAGCGCGGTTGCGCTTGTAATAGGCCTGACGACTGATGCCCAGAAACTGGCAAGCCCTGACGATGCTCAGTCCTTCGACTTGGCTTTGCGAGAGGACTTGCCGGGTCGCTTTTTTACAATCGAAACACCGTAGTCTTTCTCCAGCACGTCGACTACCGACTCGAAGAACTGGGCCTTCTGGCTCATGACTTGAAGCTGCTGCTCAAGCTCTTTGATCCTTTGCTCGGGCGTCAGGTCTTTGGGGGTGGCCACCATCGTCGTCCTGTCGGTCCGAATCGATGCCCCTTGGCTCCAATCCTGCCGACCATGCTTGCGCAACCATACCAGAACCGTCGATCTGCCCTGGATGCCGTACCGCACCTGGGCCTGCTTATAGGTCAACCCGCCTTTTTCGATCTGATCGACCACCGCTAATTTAAAAGTCAGCGAGTAATCACGCTGCGTTCGCTTAACACCTTGCTCCATCGAGTTCTCCAACGGCTCGGGGGAAAGGTGTAAACCTTATTCAGGACGGGACAC
>NZ_AGSX01000090.1 GCF_000235745.1 Stutzerimonas stutzeri SDM-LAC
GATCAAACTCTTCAGTTCAATACTGCTTGGGTTTTGAGAAAACCCTAAACTTGGCTCAGCAATCGCAAATCTCTTCCCCAAAAAGAAGAGCACTCAATGATTTCTCGTTGAGTATTTGTGATGCTGATAATCTTGCTGACCACCAGACTTACCTCACAAGCACCCACACGAATTGCTTGATTCAGTTGTTAAAGAGCGTTTCGATCAAGCCTTTCGTCTCAAC
>NZ_AGSX01000089.1 GCF_000235745.1 Stutzerimonas stutzeri SDM-LAC
GTTGAGACGAAAGGCTTGATCGAAACGCTCTTTAACAACTGAATCAAGCAATTCGTGTGGGTGCTTGTGAGGTAAGACTGATAGTCAGCAAGATTATCAGCATCACAAATACTCAGCGAGAAATCATTGAGTGCTCTTCTTTTAGGAGAAGAGATTTGCGATTGCTGAGCCAAGTTTAGGGTTTTCTCAAAACCCAAGCAGTATTGAACTGAAGAGTTTGATC
>NZ_AGSX01000087.1 GCF_000235745.1 Stutzerimonas stutzeri SDM-LAC
GGTCATCGTCAAGCTTCTACACCAAACCCCCGATCATCGAAAGATGGCCGGGGGTTTGTCTTTGGGCGTGGGAAAAAAGATCGATGGCCTTGAGCAGTATCGATATCATGACTGCCGCCTGCTGGAGGGCTTATGAATAGTTTGCTACGGTTGCTCAGTGACGGTCATTTTCATTCTGGCGAAGAGCTAGGAGCTGCTCTTGGTGTAAGTCGGAGTGCGGTGTGGAAATATCTGCAGCGACTTGAGAGTGACTTTGGTCTTGAACTATTCAAAGTGCCAGGTAGAGGGTATCGCTTAGCCGAACCCCTTTCGCTATTGAATTACGAAGACAGCTCTGCCGTCTTGGCTCGCCTCGGCTGGAATCTCTACCTGCGAGAGACAATCGACTCTACCAACGCTGAGGCGTTGAGGTTGCTACAGTCAGGCGTGCCGGCACCATTTGTAGTATTGGCTGAGGGGCAGACTGAAGGGCGCGGGCGTAGGGGGCGCAAGTGGGCGAGCCCTCCTGGACAAAATGTGTATTACTCCTTGGCGCTGAAAGTAGCCGACGGCCTCCAGGGGCTGTCTGGATTGAGTCTAGTCGTTGGTTTGGCTGTTCTCGATGCTCTTCGCCGCTTCGGTGTCCAGGGCGTTGGGCTTAAGTGGCCGAACGATGTATATGCGAACGGGCGGAAAATAGCGGGCATTTTGATTGAGCTGAATGGCGATCCGGCGGATCTGTGTCATGTGATTATCGGGATTGGAGTAAATGTGAACATGGGGTCGAACGCCGTCAGCATCGACCAGCCTTGGACGACTGTGCGGGAGCAGACGGGGCGCCTGGCGAGTCGCGCCGATTTGGCGCATTTACTCAGTGAATCCTTGTGTCGCTATATAGGCCGACACTCTCGCGAGGGCTTCTCTTCGTTGCGGGAAGAATGGGAAGAAAACAATATCTGGCACGGCAGGAGCTGTGTCTTGAGTACCGGCGCCCAGCAGATCAGGGGGCTGATGACGGGCATAGACGATCAGGGGGCCCTGCGTCTCTGGATTGAAGGGCAAGGGGAGCAGCGCTTTAGTGGCGGGGAGTTAAGCGTGAGGCTAGACCATGATTCTTGAGCTCGATTGTGGCAATAGCCTCATTAAATGGCGCGTCATCGCAGATGCCAATGGGGCGTTGCTAGTGAGTGGTGTCGCAGGGCAGCCGATGGAGCTAGTTCAGGAATTGCTCAGTCAAAGTCTAGGGGGCATCAATCGTTGCCGCTTAGTTAGTGTTAGGGGGGACGCGGAGACCAATGCGTTAGTAGGAGAACTTGAGGGTGCGCTGGGCGTGGGAGTGCAGAGGGTGTGTCCGGCAAAGCAGATCGCTGGGGTTGTTAACGGCTACTGGGAGCAAAACCGTTTGGGCTTGGACCGGTGGTTAGCGATCATCGCGGCCTATCATATGTGTCGTGGGCCCTGTTTGGTCATCGACCTAGGCACTGCCGTCACTGTAGATTTGGTTGCCTTTGATGGGAGGCACCTGGGTGGTTATATTGCCCCGGGCATTGCGCTTCTGCGTGGGCAGTTGCTCGCTCACACTCGTCGCATCCAGTACGAGCCAGCGGAGTCATCCAATGCGTTGGATGATATTACCCCTGGTAGAAGCACGGTCGAGGGTGTCGAACGAGGTTGTTTGATCATGTTGCGAAGCTATGTTGCCAGCCAGATTGGCTTCGCCGGAGATCAATTAGGTAAAGACTTCACCATCTATGTTACTGGCGGGGACGCAGCACTGGTTGCAGATTTCCCTGGGGTGAGATGCGTGCCGGATCTGGTTTTCAGCGGGCTTGCGTTAGCGTGCCCCTAAAGAGGTATCCATGCGCTGGCTTTTGATGTTGCTGGTAGTGCTAAATCTCCTGTTTTACTTTTATAACGTCAATCGGCGGTCTTTTAGCGTTGAAGACGAAGTGGCTGCGCCTCGTGCTGCTTCTTCAGAGTCTGACATACAGCTGCTGAGCGAAACGAAGCCATTGGCGCATCGTAACCCCTCGAATGAGGCCGAATCCGGCTGCCTATTCCTTGGTGGCTTCGACCAGGAGTCGATCGCATTAGCCATTGAGCAGCGACTGCTGAGCCTGGATATCGACTCTCGCGTCAAATTTATGGATGAGGCTGCAGGTATCGACTATTGGGTGTATCTACCACCGCTTGTATCTCGACAGGCATCGCTACGTCAGCTGAAGGAGCTGCAGTCTCGTAATATTGACAGCTACATAATCACTGTAGGTGATCTGTCTAACGGGATTTCTCTAGGTATATTCTCTCGCAAGGACTCTGCGGAAAGCGTGGTCAATCGTCTGCAGGGTATCGCTTATGCTGCATCGATCCGCGAGCTGCCTAGAACCCATAGGCGTTACTGGGTCCAAGTAGCGGGAGCGCGACAGCATCTCCTGAGCGGTTCGTTGCTTAGCGATCTAAAAAAGGATTTTCCGGAGCTTGAGCATCAACAAATGCCCTGTTCAAGCGTTGCAAACTCGGAATAGTTCTCATAGAATGGCGCCCGCTCTGCAGTGCAGCCTTCAAGGCTGAATGTAGGCAAGCTGTCGAAGGAGCTAACCTCAAGATTTTATTGAGAAAACGCTTGACAGTTTAGAGGTTGGCAATGAAAATGCCGCCTCGTTTTGGAGGGGTTCCCGAGCGGCCAAAGGGATCAGACTGTAAATCTGACGTCATCGACTTCGAAGGTTCGAATCCTTCCCCCTCCACCAGTTTTAGCGTCAGCTCCGGCTAGCGCGGGTATAGTTTAGTGGTAGAACCTCAGCCTTCCAAGCTGATGATGCGGGTTCGATTCCCGCTACCCGCTCCATGTTTGTGTGACGCAATACGATACGCTCATGTAGCTCAGCTGGTAGAGCACACCCTTGGTAAGGGTGAGGTCAGCGGTTCAAATCCGCTCATGAGCTCCAATATCAAAGGCAGATATGTGAATATCTGCCTTTGTTTTAATGGTGGCGTGACTAGCTCAATTCAACGATGGGAGACGGTCTCGATGGCTAAAGAAAAATTCGAACGTAACAAACCGCACCTGAACGTCGGTACCATTGGTCACGTCGACCATGGCAAGAC
>NZ_AGSX01000086.1 GCF_000235745.1 Stutzerimonas stutzeri SDM-LAC
CGGGCGCAGGATGTCGTCGAGGGTGGCGTCGTCCAGCAGCTGCTCCTCGCGGACCAGTTCCAGTACACCGCGGCCGCTGAGCAGCGCCTGGCCGGCGATGCGGGTGGCGTTCTCGTAGCCGATGTAGGGGTTCAGCGCGGTGATCAGGCCGATGGAGTTCTCCATCAGGCGCCGGCAGTGGTCTTCGTTCGCCGTGATGCCGACGATGCAATGCTCGCGCAGCATGTCCATGGCGCGTTGCAGCAGGCGGATCGAATCGAACAGTTTGAAGGCGATCAGCGGCTCCATCACGTTGAGCTGCAGCTGGCCGGCCTCGGCGGCCATGGTCAGCGCCAGGTCGTTGCCGATGACTTCGAAGGCCACCTGGTTGACCGCTTCGGGAATCACCGGGTTGACCTTGCCCGGCATGATCGAACTGCCCGGCTGGCGCGGCGGCAGGTTGATCTCGTTGATCCCGGTACGCGGACCGCTGGAGAGCAGGCGCAGGTCGTTGCAGATCTTCGACAGCTTTACCGCCAAACGCTTGAGCATGCTGGAGAAGGTGACGAACGCGCCCATGTCCGAAGTGGCTTCGATCAGGTCGGCGGCTGGCTTCAGCGGATGGCCGCTGATGGTCGCCAGGCGTTGCACGGCCAGGTTCTGGTAGTTGGGGTCGGCATTGATTCCGGTGCCGATGGCGGTGCCGCCGAGGTTGACCTCGACCAGCAGCTGAGGGGCGATCAGGCGCAGGTGCTCAAGGTCTTCACCAAGGGTAGTAGCGAAGGCACGGAATTCCTGGCCGAGGGTCATCGGCACGGCGTCCTGCAGCTGGGTGCGGCCCATCTTGAGGATGTGCGCGAATTCACCCGACTTGCCGGCGAAGGCCTGCACGAGGCTGTCGAGACTGGCCAGCAGGGTGTCGTGACCCAGCAACAGGCCGAGACGGATGGCGGTGGGGTAGGCGTCGTTGGTCGACTGCGCCATGTTCACGTCGTTGTTCGGGTGCAGGTGGCGATACTCGCCCTTGGCGTGGCCCATGTATTCCAGCGCCAGGTTGGCGATTACCTCGTTGGCGTTCATGTTGGTCGAGGTGCCGGCGCCGCCCTGGATCATGTCGACGACGAACTGATCGTGATGCTCACCCCGAATCAGGTGCGCGCAGGCCTGGCTGATGGCGACGTGCTTGGCGTCGCTGAGGTGGCCAAGCTCGCGGTTGGCGTCTGCGGCCGCCTGCTTGACCATGGCCAGTGCCACGACCAATTTAGGGAAGTGCGACAGCGGCACGCCAGAGAGGTGGAAGTTGCGCACGGCGCGCAGGGTCTGGATGCCGTAATAGGCGTCAGCGGGCACTTCAAGGGAGCCAAGCAGGTCTTTTTCCAGACGGAATGATGCAGCGGAGGACATGAGGATTCTCTTCCGAGAGAAAAGCGGCATTTGCCGCGAAGGCCGCTACGATAGGCGCTCGGCGGCATTTGCGGCCAATGCTGTTCGGCTCTGGGGTATGCAAGATCGGCATAAGAGTAATGTGACGTCGTTTCGCTGCGAAGCGTTACACGGCATCATGATCATCCTTTCGCCAACCGCTTCGGGAGCGCGCATGAACATCGAAACCAAGTGGCTGGAAGACTTCGTTGCGCTGGCCGCGACACGCAGCTTTTCGCAAGCGGCCGAACGACGATTCGTCACCCAGCCGGCCTTCAGCCGACGCATCCGCAGCCTGGAAAATACCCTAGGGTTGACGCTGGTGAACCGCTCACGCACACCCGTGGAGTTGACCGAGGCCGGCCAGCTGTTCCTGATCACTGCGCGCAGCCTGGTCGAGCAGCTGGGCGAGGTGCTGCGACACCTGCATCACGTGGACGGCCAACAAGGCGAGGTGCTGCAGATCGCCGCGGCGCATTCGCTGGCGCTCGGTTTCTTCCCGCAGTGGATCGCAGGGCTGCGCGCGTTGGGCCTGAACCCCAGCACGCGTCTGATGGCGACCAACGTTGGTGATGCGATACACGCGCTGCGCGAAGGGGCGTGCGATCTGATGCTGGCTTTTCATGATCCCGATGCCGCGCTGCAGCTGGACCCGCAGCTGTTTCCTTCGCTACACCTGGCCAATAGCGAAATGCTGCCGGTGTGCGCCGTCGATACGGCGGGCGATGCGCTGTTCGACCTGAACAACGGGCAAAGCGTGCCGCTGCTGGCCTACAGTGCCGGAGCCTTCCTTGGCCGCTCGGTCAATGGTCTGCTGCGCCAGCGCCGGCTGCGCTACACCACGATGTACGAAACCGCCATGGCCGACAGCCTTAAAAGCATGGCGCTGCAAGGCCTTGGCGTCGCCTGGGTGCCGCGCCTGAGCATCACGGCAGAACTGCAGCGAGGCGAACTGGTGGAGTGTGCCGACGAAAGCTGGCGTCTGCCGCTGGAGATTCGGCTGTACCGCTGCGCGCTGGTGCGCAAGGCGCCGGTGCGGCTGCTATGGCGTCGATTGGAGAGTGGCGGGTAGCGGCAGGAGTTGCGTGTATACCGTACGCGAGCAGCACACCAAACCTGGCCGAAAGCCCGTGCTGGCCATCATGAGGACTGGCTTTGGTGCAGTGTTCAGGGCCGGGTTCGACATTGGCGTGGCAGGTGTGCAGAGTCCCGCTTAGGACATTCGTTACGGCATCGAAGATGCACGGCCTTCGTTCAGTCGCCGACTGTCAAGCCGCAGGCGCGACACGCGTGGCTTTCCGGTATAATGCCGCGCCTTCGAACCAGCAACTTCGCTGGTTTGCCCTGCATGCAAGCCACGCTCCCGATGCGTGGCTTGTCGTTTTTGTAGCGCTGCGCAGCGCACGACGAGAGGCACGACGATGACCGCACTGGTAGGCGTGATCATGGGCTCCAAGTCCGATTGGTCCACCTTGAGCCACACCGCAGAGATGCTGGAAAAGCTCGGCATTCCGCATGAAGTCACCGTGGTGTCCGCACACCGCACGCCCGACCTGCTGTTCCAGTATGCCGAGCAGGCTGAATCACGCGGCTTGCGTGTGATCATCGCCGGTGCCGGCGGCGCGGCCCATCTGCCGGGCATGTGTGCTGCCAAGACCCATCTGCCGGTGCTCGGCGTACCGGTGCAGTCCTCGATGCTTTCCGGTGTCGATTCGCTGCTGTCGATCGTGCAGATGCCGGCCGGCGTACCGGTGGCCACCCTGGCTATCGGCAAGGCAGGCGCGATCAACGCCGCGCTGTTGTCGGCCAGCATCCTCGGCCACGAATTTCCTGAATATCATGCCGCGCTGAAGACATTCCGCGACGAGCAGACCCAGACCGTGCTCGATAACCCGGACCCGAGGGACGCGTAAATGAAGATTGGCGTGATCGGTGGCGGCCAGCTGGGCCGCATGCTCGCCCTGGCAGGAACCCCGCTGGGCATGAACTTCGCGTTTCTCGACCCAGCCCCGGACGCCTGCGCAGCAGCACTCGGCGAACATCTGCGTGCTGACTACAGCGATCAGGATCACCTGCGCCAGTTGGCCGATGAAGTCGATCTGGTGACCTTCGAGTTCGAGAGCGTGCCGGCTGAAACCGTGGCCTTTCTTTCCCAGTTCGTCCCGGTGTATCCGAGCGCCGAGGCGCTGCGCATTGCCCGTGATCGTTGGTTCGAGAAATCCATGTTCAAGAACCTCGGCATCCCGACGCCGGAGTTTGCCGACATCCAGTCCCAGGCCGATCTCGATGCCGCGGCCGCCAGCATCGGCCTGCCGGCGGTACTCAAGACGCGCACCCTGGGTTATGACGGCAAAGGCCAGAAGGTTTTGCGCAAGCAATCCGAGGTGACCGCCGCCTTTGCCGAGTTGGGCAGCGTGCCGTGCATCCTCGAAGGCTTCGTGCCGTTCACAGGGGAAGTGTCGCTGATTGCCGTGCGCGGGCGCGATGGTGAAGTTTGCTTCTACCCGCTGGTTCATAACACGCATGAAGAGGGCATCCTGCGGTTGTCGGTGGCGAGCAGCAACCATCCGCTGCAAGCGCTGGCCGAGGACTACGCGGGGCGTGTGCTGACACAGCTGGATTACGTCGGCGTGCTGGCGTTCGAGTACTTCGAGGTCGACGGCGGGCTCAAGGCCAACGAGATCGCGCCGCGCGTGCACAACTCCGGTCACTGGACCATCGAAGGCGCCGAGTGCAGCCAGTTCGAAAACCACCTGCGCGCGGTAAGCGGTTTGCCGCTCGGTTCGACGGCTAAAGTCGGCGAGAGCGCCATGCTCAACTTCATCGGTGAAGTGCCGGCCGTGGAGAAGGTTATCGCCGTCGAGGATTGCCACCTGCATCATTACGGCAAGGCGTTCAAGGTCGGACGCAAGGTGGGGCATGCCACGCTGCGTTGCCCGGACCGTTCCACGCTGGATCGGCAGATCACCGCCGTCGAGTCGCTGATCGCGCGCGATTGACTGTCCGGCGGTCTGGCTTGCTGCTTTCGGCGGCGAACTGGCTGGCTATCCTCAGGTCCGAAAATACGTAACGCCTATTTTCGGACTTGAGGAGATTGCCCATGGGCATCATCGGAACCATCATCATCGGCCTGATCGTAGGGCTCATCGCGCGCTTCCTGAAGCCCGGCAACGACAGCATGGGCTGGATCATGACCATCCTGCTGGGTATCGGCGGTTCGCTGCTGGCCACCTACGGCGGGCAGGCGCTCGGCCTGTATCGAGCCGGAGAAGGTGCCGGCTTTATCGGCGCGGTCGTCGGTGCGATCATCCTGTTGGTCATCTACGGCATGGTCACCAGCCGTAAACACTGATCTGCCTGGGGCCGCGCCCTGCGGCCCCGTTCTCTCATCTTTCGGTTGTCATGCGCCTCTTAATTCTGTCCCTCCTGCTTTGCTGCGTTTCCAATGCCCATGCCGCTCCGGCGGAGCTCGACTGGCTTGAGCTGATGCCTGCCGAGGATCGTCAGGCGTTGGAAGAAATGCCTGAAATCGAGCATGACTCGCCGGAGAACGACGGTTTCAGTGATCAGGGCGGTCTCAAGCAAGGCAGTGGTCTGCCCGCGGTGATGTATTCGGCCAAGACCGTGCCGGCGCTCAACGGCAAGCTGATTCGCCTGGGCGGCTATCCGGTTCCGCTGGAAACTGACAGCCGGGGCCGCAGCACCGAGTTCTTTCTGGTGCCCTATCCGGGCGCCTGTATTCATGTGCCGCCACCACCGCCCAACCAGATCGTGATGGTCCGCTATCCCGCCGGGATCATGCTGGATGATATCTATGCTCCGCTCTGGGTCGACGGCACGCTGCAGGTCGAAGCCGTCAGCAACGACCTGGCCGACGCCGCCTACGCGATCTCGGCAGCTGAAGTGAAGCTGATAGACGAAAGTGATCTCTAGTCGATGAAACGACGGTTGCCGCTCGACCTTACGCAGCGCATGGCTTTCAGAGAGCTGGCTGAGCAGACCGAGGGCATCGATGAGGCGGCATACAAGGCGTTCGGTAAGGACCCGTTGGTGCCGATCATCGGTCTTGGGCCGGCCGATGCACCCATCGCATTCTTTGGCCGCGATCCGGGGCGCGAAGAGGTGCGCTACGGTGAGCCGTTCATTGGTGCTGGGGGCCAACTGGTTCGACGTGCGCTCTATCGGCATGTCCATGGTGAAGAAATGCTGGATTTCGAGGCCAGTCAGACCATTGGCGATGGCTTTTTCTGGATCAACACAGTGCCCTACAAGCCGCTCGGTAACCGCGCCTGGTCAATGGCAATCAAACGCCGATTTCATCCGCTGATGCTCCAGCTGCTGCTCGACCACTGGCAGGGCCGCGACATCGTCACGCTTGGGCGTGAGGCGTTTCTCTGGTTTGGTCTGGAGCAGCCACGCGAAGTGCGCCAGCAACTCGAGGCGTTCTGGCAGCGCGAGGATCGTTTCACTGCGCATTTCGATCTTGAGCTGGCGATGGCGACGAGCATTCGCAGAACGTTTCGCCTGCATCCGCTGCCGCATCCATCGCCACGCAATCTGACCTGGTTCAAGCGTTTCCCCGAGTTGCTGGAGGCGCGCCTGCAGCAGTTGCTCGGCTGACACCCTCAGCCCTCAGCCCTGTGCCGCCGCACGAAGCGGCGGTCGAAATGATCCTTCAGGCTGCCAAGCATCCGGCCTTCGGCCGCCACTGCGCCCCAACTCAGCAGCGCACCATGACGGCCGTCAGCCAGCAGGGCGAGGCTGTGGGTTTGCGGATGGTAGTGGCGCAGCGGTTGGCCAATCGACACTCGCGCGAGGTTGGTGGCCAACACGCTCGCCTGACGCACCGCGTGTACGCCGTTGTGGATAGCGCCGGGCAGGCTGGCGCAATCGCCGCTGGCGAATACATGGGGGTGCGAGCGGCTCTGCAGGGACGGGGATATCTCGATGAAGCCACGTCCGTCCACGCGCAGGCCCGACTCGCGCAGCCAACCCAGCGGGCTGGGACCTGTCGCGACAATCAGGCGTCTTCCGCGCCAGCGCACCTGACCTTCGCCGACCAGGGTGTTGCCGTGGACTGTCTGGATCGGGGGGTGCTCATGGACCTTCACCTTGGCGTCCTGCAGG
>NZ_AGSX01000085.1 GCF_000235745.1 Stutzerimonas stutzeri SDM-LAC
CTCAACGCACTGGCTGAGCGCCACGGCCCACACTGGCAGCCGGCCGAACTGATCGACAGCCTGGCCACCCTTGGTGGTCGCTTCGTCGACTACAAGAAGGAGGCCTGAGCATGGAGTACAAGGCCCCCCTGCGTGACATGCGTTTCGTCCTGCACGAGCTGTTCGACGCCAGCGCTCATTGCGAGCTGCTCGGCAACGGCCTGGACCGCGAGCTGATCGACGGCGTGGTGGAAGAAGCGGCGCGCTACACCGGCGGCGAAATCGCACCGCTCAATCGCAACAGCGATGAAGAAGGCGTGACCCTGGAGAACGGCGAAGTCCGTACGCCCCAGGGCTTCGTCGAGGCTTACCGGCAGTACGTCGACAACGGCTGGGCCAGTATGACCGGGCCGACCGAGTACGGCGGCCAGGGCTTCCCGCAGCTGGTCGCCTGCAACTTTCACGAGATGTTGATGGGCGCCTCCCTGTCCTTCCGCATCTATTCGGGCCTGACCGAAGGCGCGGTGCTGGCGCTGTACAAGCACGGCAGCGACGAGCTGAAGAAGGCTTATCTGGAGAAGCTGGTCAGCGGTAGCTGGAGCGGCACCATGTGCCTGACCGAGCCGCAGGCGGGGACCGATCTCGCGCTGTTGCGCACCAAGGCTGAGCCGCAGGCGGACGGCAGCTACAAGGTCAGCGGCAGCAAGATCTTCATCTCCGGTGGCGAGCACGACATGAGCGAGAACATCGTGCATCTGGTGCTGGCGCGGCTGCCGGATGCACCGGCGGGCGTGAAGGGCATCAGCCTGCTGCTGGTGCCCAAGTTCATCGCCAACGCCGATGGCACGCCGGGCGAGCGCAATGCGCTGTCCTGTGGCGCCATCGAGCACAAGATGGGCATCAAGGGCGCGGCCACCTGCGTGATGAATTTCGACGGCGCCACCGGCTGGATTGTCGGCGAACCCAACCAGGGCCTGGCGTGCATGTTCACCATGATGAACGACGCGCGCTTCCAGGTCGGTCTGCAGGGCTTGGGCATCGCCGAGCAGGCCTATCAGGGCTCGTTGGCCTACGCCCGTGAGCGGCTGCAGTCGCGCGGTCTGGCCGGCGTGCAACACCCGGACAAACCGGCCGACCCGATCATCGTCCACCCGGACGTTCGGCGCATGCTGTTGACCCAGAAGACCCTGGTCGAAGGCTGCCGCATGCTCGCCGCCTATTGCGCCCGGCAGCTGGATCTCGAACATGGCCATCCCGAGCCGAGCTATCGCAAGGCAGCGAGCAAGCGTGCGGCGTTGTTGATCCCCATCGTCAAAGCCTTCTTCACCGACATGGGCCAGGAAGTCGCGAGCCTCGGTGTGCAGGTCTACGGTGGTCACGGTTATATCCGCGAGTGGGGCATGGAGCAGTTGATGCGCGACAGCCGCATCACCCAGCTGTACGAGGGCACCAACGGCATTCAGGCGCTTGATTACATCCGCCGCAAGCTGCTGGGGGATGGCGGTGCGGAGCTGTCGGCACTGCAGGCGGAGTTCAGTGGAGTCTGTGATCGGCAGATCGATCGACCGGCGCTGCATGACATGGCGAGCAAGGTGCAGGCGCGACTCGGCGAATGGCGCGAGTTGACGGCCGACATCATCGCCGCGACCGGCCGGGATCCGCAGGAGATTGGTGCGGTGTCGGTGGATTTCCTGCAGTACTCGGCCTATGTGTTGTTGGCCGGGCTCTGGTTGCAGGCGGCCGCCCGCGCCCAGGATGCGCTGGAGCAGGGCGCCAGCGAAGAGGCGTTTTATCAGGCCAAGCTGGCGAGTGCCGACTTCTATCTGCGCCGTGTATTGCCGCGGGCGAGCGCGCATCGGGAAGCGATTCAGGGGGGCGCCGAATGTTTGATGGCATTGCCGGAGGCGGATTTTGCGTTTTAGCCGGGAGCGGCGGGTCGTCGTCAAGCGAGTGATGGGTTGCACCCATCCTACGGGCGGCACCGGTGCCGCCTTGAGCAATTCGTGGGATGGGTGAAACCCATCAGCCCGGGGCTGAGCAGAACCGGGATGCTTTAGGCAACGAAGCGCCTCCGCAAGGAGGGCCCCATATTCGACACAGGAGGCACCATGCATCCGTTCAGCTTTGCCACAACCGCTCAATTGATCTGCGAGCCCGGCTCGTCGCGCCGCCTGGCCAGCCTCTGCAAGGAGCGCGAGGCGCGTTCCGTGTTGGTCGTGACCGATCCGGGCATCACCCGCTTCGGCCTGCTCAACGAGGTATTGCCGGGCTTCGAGACGGAAGGGTTGCAGGTCGCTGTTTACGATCAGGTCGTCGCCGATCCGCCGGAAGCCATCGTGCTGGCCGCGGTCGAGCAGGCGAAAGCAAACAAGGCTGATCTGATCATCGGCTTCGGTGGTGGCAGTTCGATGGACGTCGCCAAGCTGGTCGCGCTGCTGGCCCATCCTGATTGCGCGCAATCGCTGCAGAACATCTACGGCGTCGGCAATGCCAAGGGGCAGCGCCTGCCGCTGATCCAGGTCCCAACCACGGCCGGCACCGGCTCGGAAGTCACGCAGATCGCCATCATCACCACCGGCGAAACCACCAAGATGGGCGTGGTCTCGCCGCTGTTGTTGCCGGACCTGGCGCTGCTGGATGCCGACCTCACCCTGGGCCTGCCACCGGCGGTGACCGCCGCCACCGGTATCGACGCCATGGTGCATGCCATCGAGGCCTACACCAGCGCGCTGAAGAAAAACCCCATGTCCGACCTGCTGGCTCGCGAGGCGCTGCGGCTCTTGGCCGCCAACCTCGACGAGGCGGTGCACAATGGCAGCAACCGCGAGGCGCGTCAGGCCATGCTGCTCGGCGCCTGTCTGGCGGGGCAGGCCTTCGCCAACGCCCCGGTGGCCGCCGTGCATGCGCTGGCCTATCCGCTGGGCGGCAACTTCCACATCCCGCACGGGCTGTCGAACGCGCTGGTGCTGCCGCAGGTGCTGCGTTTCAACGTCAGCGCGGCGACCACCCATTACGGCGAGCTGGCGCCGATCGTCCTCGGTGATCGGCTGCGCAGCGATGATCCGTCGACCTATGCCGAGCAGCTGATCGAGGAGTTCGAGCAGATGAGCGCCCGCGTCGGCCTGCCGACCCGCCTGCGCGACGCCGGTGTGCCGGAGGACATGCTGCCGCAACTGGCGAAGGAGGCGATGCTCCAGCAGCGCCTGCTGGTCAACAATCCGCGCGAAGTGACCGAGGCCGATGCCTTGGCCATCTACCGCGCCGCGTACTGACTCCGTTGGTGCACCGCGTTGCCTGCGGTGTGCCGGTTTGCTGAATAGGGACTTCTCGTATGGCCGAACAACCGCAGCACCTGCGCGCCGATTACCGTCACTTCCAGCCCATCACCACGCGCTGGCATGACAACGACATTTACGGCCACGTGAACAACGTCGTGTACTACAGCTATTTCGACAGCGCGGTGAACGCCTATCTGATTGCGCGTGGCGGGTTGGATATTCACGAAGGCGAGGTGGTGGGGTTCGTCGTCAGTTCGTCGTGCGACTACTTTGCCTCCATTGCCTTTCCCGATGTACTGGAAGTCGGTTTGCGGGTCGGCAAGCTGGGCAACAGCTCGGTGCAATACGAGCTGGCGATTTTCAAGGCAGGCGAAGCGCAGGCCTGTGCGGCGGGGCGTTTCGTGCATGTGTTCGTGGAGCGCGCCAGCAATCGACCGACGCCGATCCCAGCTGGCTTGCGTCAGGCGCTGGAGGCGTTGGCGGTCGAGGCTGATTGCTGAAGTAGCGAGCGGCTACATCGAGATTGCCGGGGAGCAAATGCAGAGGCGCCGGCGATAGCGCCGCTGCAGTTGGGCTGCGGATAAACCCGGCGAGTCGGTATCCGACTCAGTGGTGATGCTTGTGTTTGTGCTTCCAGTGCCCCTTGGCTTTGCCCGGATGACCATAGTAACGGCGGTCGTCACGGTAGCGGCGATCGCGGCGATAGTCGTCGTGATCATCGCCGTAGGCGTTGCCGATCGCACCACCGGCGCCGCCGCCCACGGCTGCGCCGATCAGGCCACCGGTGCTGCCACCGACACGCTGGCCGATCACGTTGCCGCCTGCGGCACCCAGGCCTCCGCCGATGGCCGCTTCGGTACGGCTGCGCTTGTCGGCTCCGACCATGCCGCCCGCTGCGCCGCCGACACCCGCGCCGATGGTGGCGCCCGTTGAGCCTCCCAGGTGTTCGCCGACCACCGACCCGAGCGCACCGCCCAGCGCGCCGCCAACGGCGGCTTCGGTGTTGCTTCCGGCGAAAGCGGCGCCGCTCAGCAGGCCCGCGGACAACAGCAGAATCGAGGAATACTTCATGGTGAAACCTCTCAGTGAATGGCGCCGCGATCCTCACGCGCCGAGGCGGTGTTTCGCAAGGCTTTAGCGATGAAAGGTGTGATGCGTTTCGCTTTTCGTAAGTATTTGATTTAGCTGGGGAACTTGCATCAAGCGAAACGGTCTGAAGCCGCTTGTGCGGTGCGCTTTCAGGCGCACTTCCAGACATTCCAGAAGTGCTGATCAGGCGATAACCGGGCTCGGTTTCGCTGCATGCAGCCGAATCGCTACCGCCTTGGATGTCGGCGTATGGCTGCCGATTCCGACGCTGGTCAGCGGCACCAGCGGGTTGGTTTCAGGATAGTAGGCGGCGGCCTGTCCGGTCGGGACGTCGAAGGCCAGCAGCGTGAAATCTTCCACCCGGCGTGTGACGCCGTCATTCCACAGCGACTCGATGTCGACCTTCTGCCCTGGCTCAAGGCCCAGCCGGCGAATATCGTCGATATTGGCGAAGATGAGCCGACGCTGCCCCTTCACACCGCGATAGCGATCATCCAGGCCGTAGATCGTGGTGTTGTACTGGTCGTGCGAGCGCAGCGTTTGCAGGATCAGGTCCGGTTGTATATCACTGTCACGCAGCGCTTCGCCGAACAGGTCGGCCGGCAACGGGTTGGTGATGAAATTCGCGCGGCCACTGGCGGTCTTCCAGCGGCGGCCCGCCGCGGGGCTATCCAGATGAAAGCCACCGGGCTGTTGAATGCGCTCTTCAAAATCGGAGAAGCCGGGGATGATTTCGGCGATCAACTGACGGATGCGCGCATAGTCGAAAACCAGCGCATGCCAATCCACGGGGCTGGCGCCGAGCGTTGCCTGTGCAATGCCGGCAATGATCGCAGGCTCCGAGCGCATCAATGGCGAAATGGGTTCCAGCTGCCCGTAAGAGGCGTGGATCATGCTGAACGAGTCTTCCACCGTGACGGCCTGCGGGCCGCTGGGCTGATGATCGATATCGGTACGGCCAAGGCACGGCAAGATCAGCGCATCACGCCCGACGGTCAGGTGGCTGCGATTGAGCTTGGTGCTGATCTGCACGGTCAGTGCACACTTTTGCAGCGCCTGATGAGTTCGCAGGCTGTCCGGCGTCGCCTGGGCAAAGTTGCCACCGAGGCCGATAAAAACCTTCGAGCGGCCGTCGAGCATCGCCGCGATGGCTTCCACCACGTTGTGCCCAGGTTGGCGAGGCACGGCGAAATCAAAGCGCTTTTCCAGTGCGTCGAGCAGCGCAGCGGGCGGCCGCTCGTTGATGCCCATGGTGCGGTCGCCCTGCACGTTGCTGTGGCCGCGCACCGGACAGAGCCCGGCGCCCGGCTTGCCCAGGTTGCCGCGCAACAGTTGCAGGTTGGTGATTTCCTGAATCGTCGCAACGGAATGTCGGTGCTGGGTGATGCCCATCGCCCAGCAGATGATCACCCGCTCGGCATCACGGAAAATCCGCGCCGCCTGTTCCAGCTCGGCGAGGCCCAGGCCCGACAGTTCCTCAATGGTTTCCCAGCGCGTGGCGTCCAGGGTAGTCAGGTAGCTGTCGATACCACGGGTGTGCTGCTCGATAAAGGCATGGTCGAACACGGGCTGATTGCCTTCGGCCTGGGCTTCGCGCTCCCAGAACAGCAGCAGTTTGGCGATGCCACGCATGGCGGCCATGTCGCCGCCCAACGCTGGGCGGAAGAAGGCGGTATTGAGCGGCGCAGAGCCGTTGGCAAGCATTTCCAGCGCGTGTTGCGGATGCTGGAAGCGCTCCAGCCCGCGTTCTTTCAGCGGGTTGAAACACACCACCTGCGCGCCCCGCGCCACCGCCTCGCGCAGCGGTTCGAGCATGCGCGGATGGTTGGTGCCGGGGTTCTGGCCGAGCACGAAGATGGCGTCGGCTTCGGCAAAATCCTCGAAGGTAACGCTGCCTTTGCCGACCCCAATACTTTCGCCGAGCGCGACCCCGCTGGCCTCGTGGCACATGTTCGAGCAATCGGGGAGATTGTTGCTGCCGTAAGCACGGACGAACAGCTGATAGAGAAATGCGGCTTCGTTGCTGGTGCGGCCTGAGGTGTAGAACTCCGCTTGGTCGGGCTTTTCCAGCGCGTCCAGGTGCTCGGCGATCAAGGCGAAGGCTTCGTCCCAGCTGACGGGACGATAGTGGTCGCTGGCCCTGTCGTAGCGCATCGGTTCGGTCAGGCGGCCCTGGTACTCGAGCCAGTAGTCGCTCTGTGCGCGCAGCTGGGTAACGCTGTGGCGCGCAAAGAAGGCCGCATCGACCCGCCGCCTGGTGGCTTCCCAGTTCACCGCCTTGGCGCCGTTTTCGCAAAACTTCACCGCGCCGTCGTCCGGCGAATCGCCCCAGGCACAGCCGGGGCAGTCGAACCCGCCGTTCTGGTTGGTCTTCATCAGGGCACGGATGTTTTTCAGTGGCTGCTTGCTGTCCAGCCAGGCGCTGGCCACGCTGCGCAGCGCGCCCCAGCCTGCTGCGGCGCCGGTGTAGGGCCGGTAACGGGGTTTTTCCGGTTGCAGGCTCATCCCTGGGCTTCTTCTGTCTGATCCGTCGGGCTGAACACCCGCGGCGGGCTACGGTGGGGAATATGAATGAGGTTGAGGTTGTGCCGTTGCGCCCATTGCGCAGCCAGGCCTGTCGGCGAAGAAAAGCTGACCAGCGTGGGAATGCCGGCGCGCTGGACCTTGTGGATCAGCTCCAGGCTGCAGCGGCTGGTGACCACCGCCACGCCGCCGGTGACGTCCTGCCCGGCTCGGCTCAGGGCGCCGATGAGTTTGTCCAGCGCATTGTGTCGACCGATGTCCTCGCGGCCGAGGATTATTCGTCCCTGGGCATCGATGAACAGGGCTGCATGCACGGCGCCGCAGCGTTGCGCGAGGGGCTGAAACTCGGCGATACGCTGGCGAAGATCATCCAGCCAGCGCACCGGTGGCAAGGGCGCGACGGGCATCGCCGGCAGCTGTGGCAGCGCCTGTTCCAGTGCCTCGACGCCGCACAGGCCACAACTGGCGTTGCCGGGTAGCTGTCGGCGTTGCTCCTTGAGCTTCCAGAATGCGCGGCTGGCGATCTCCACCTCGGCGTGGCGGCCTTGGCCGGCGCCGCTTACGCGTATGTCATAGATGTCGGCTGTGCGTTCAACGATTCCGGCGCCAAGGCTGAAGCCGACGACAAAATCTTCGAGGTCCGCCGGGGTAACCATCATCACCGCCTGGCTGAGCCCGTTATAGGCAATCGCCAGTGCGCATTCCTCGGCCAGCTCCACCGGCTCTGGCTGCGGCTCGTCGATCGCCTGGAAGTGATAGCGGCCACTGGCGTCGGTTGGCGCTTCGATCAGCGATTGATGAGGGCGGCTTGACGCAGTCATGGGCAGGCTCGACAGATATTGCGGACAGATTTCCAGCGACTGTGCGCGGCTGTGGCTGGATTTTCAATGCTCTTGCGACACACGCCGATTGCCAGTGCGGCAGGCTCAGCCGGGCGGCGTGTCTGCGAGCATGTCGCGTATGCGCGTTGCCAGGTCATCGATAGCGAACGGCTTGCCGATCATGTCCATGCCGGCATCGAGAAATCCGCTGCTGATCGCCTGTTCAGCATAGCCCGTCATGAACAGCACACGCAGGCCTGGGCGGTGCTCGCGAGCGATGTCTGCCAGCTGCCTGCCGTTCATGCCCGGCAGGCCGACGTCGGATACCAGCAGGTCGATGCGCTCGCTGCTCTGCAAAATCTTGACGGCCGCGTTGCCTTCGGCAGCTTCCAGCGTGCGATAGCCGAGCATCGTCAGTACGTCCAATACCAGCAGACGCACCGCCGGATCATCCTCGACCACCAGCACGGCCTCGCCAGGTACCGCTTCGCCACGCAGGGCTTGCTCCGGCAGGTCGCCATTGAGACTGGGCTGGGTGCCCGCCAGCTGCGCCTCCAGCGAATGGTGGGCGGGCAGGTACAGGGTGACTTCGGTGCCGTTTCCGGGTTCGCTGCGCAACTGAACATGACCGCCGGCCTGTCGGGCGAACCCGTAGATCATGGAGAGCCCGAGGCCGGTGCCCTGGCCGATGGGTTTGGTGGTGAAGAATGGCTCGAACGCGGCAGCCAGTACCTTGGGCGTCATCCCGCAGCCACTGTCGATCACGCTTAGGGTGACGTAGCGGCCGGGTGCCAGCTCGCCGATTTCGCCGTGCTGCAGTGTCACGTTGGCGGTCGCCATGTACAGGCTGCCACCCTTGGGCATCGCGTCGCGGGCGTTGATCACCAGATTGAGCAGGGCGCTCTCCAGCTGGTTCTCGTCGCTGTTGGCCGGCCACAGGTCCGGCTGCAACAGCGCGTCGACCAGAATGTGGCTGCCCAATGTCCGTACGATCAGGTCGCGCATCGACTCTACAAGCTCATTGAGGTCGACGCGCTTGAGGTTGAGCGGCTGCCGTCGGGCAAATGCCAGCAGCCGATGGGTCAGTGCTGCGGCGCGGTTTGCCGAGGTTACGGCGGCATCGATGAAACGCTGCGTCTCGCCATGACGGCCTGACTGGTTATAACGCTGGATCAGATCCAGGCCGCCGATGATGCCGGTCAGCATGTTGTTGAAATCGTGCGCAATGCCGCCGGTGAGCTGGCCAACGGCATCCATCTTCTGAGCCTGGCGCAGCGCTTCCTGTGCCTGCTCGCGGCTGCTCATCTCGGTCAGCAGGCGCTCGTAGACCTCGGCCAGCGCGGTGGTGCGCTCCTGAATCCGGCTTTCGAGCGTATCGTTGAGCTCGCGCAGCGCCTGTTCTGCCTCCCAGCGCTCGGTAACATCCTGAGCCAGCACCACGAAACCCCGTACATCACCGTTGTCGTCGCGACTCGGCAAGTAGTGCATGAGCGACTGCCGCAGACGGCCATCCTGATGCGGCATGAAAGCCTCGAAGATCACGTCTTCGCCGGCGAGTGCCCTGGCTATCTCGTTGGTGCGTGCATCGACCGCGGGCTTGCCAACCACCTCCTCCAGGTGCTTGCCGTATAGCCAGGCGGGGGGATGGCCGAACCACGCTTCGTAATGACGATTGTTGTAGCGGTAACGCAAGTCTTTGTCCACGAAGCCGATGAGCACGGGCAGCGCGTCGGCGATTACGTTCATCTCGACTTCGCGGCGTCGAAGCGCTTCGTCGTCGCTGGGCCGTAAACACAGCAGCTGGCCGGCAACGCGGTTGCCTTCGCGGATGGGGCTGATCGCCAGGTCGAACCTCGGACCGGCCCCGTCCAGGCCGCTTCCCGAGAGACACTGATGGTGAAGCAGGTGGGCTTCGTCACGGCTGACTTGCTGGTAGGCATCCAGCGTTGCCGGCATGCCTAACGCGCTTGGGTGGTGATCCCCAATGGCAGCGGCATGTGCGTCGTTGTAGAGCTGCACGCCGGCTTCGCCCCACAGGATGCACATCGGCAGCGGCGCTTCGAGCAAGGTATCGAGCAATACACGCAGGGTCGGCGGCCAATGCTCGATCGGGCCCAGCGCCGTTGCGCGCCAGTCGTGCCGGCTAATCAGTCGGCCCATTTCGCTGCGTTCGGAAGGCCAGAATCCTGCGTCTACAGCCATAGTTCATCCATTTGGGCGAGCCAGGTGGGTTGTACCCGCATCGCACTTAAGCGTCGTTCATGTGCACGGAGGGCAGCGATCGCACCGATTGCCGCTTCGTCATCCGCACGCCATCTCTTGTAAGGCGGTTACGGCTACGCCGGAGTTAAGTAAGCCCGGCTGTTCCGGTCAGAACGAGAAACCCTGCAGGCTGCGAATCAGCTCGAGGTAGTCGTCGACCGCGGTGAATTCTTCAGTGTTCTTCTTGCCTCGGCGACTGTCCGGTTCGCTGATCGCCAACAGGTGGGAAATGCCGTAAGCCCGGGCGCTACGCAGGACGGGCAGGCTGTCGTCAATGAACAGCGTGGTCGTCGGATCGAAATCCAGGTCCGTTTTCAGCGCGTGCCAGAACTGCGCCTGCTCCTTGGGAAAGCCATAGTCGTGAGAACTGATCAGACGATCGAACCAGGGTGCCAGTTCGATGCGTTCGAGTTTCAGTGATAGCGAATCGCGGTGCGCATTGGTGATCAGCACCACGCGCTTGCCGGCGTGGCGCAGGGCGGCGAGAAATTCGTCGGCGGCCGGGCGCAAGGCGATCAGATCGGCGATCTCACGCTTCATCTCGCGAATCGGCAGGTTCAGCTCGCGGGTCCAGAAGTCCAGGCAGTACCAAGTGAGCTTGCCTTCGTGTTCGTTGAACAGCGGAGCCAGCTCCAGCTCGGCCATTGCGCGGCTGATGCCGTGCCGTTCTGCGTAGCGCTGCGGCAGCAGGTCGAGCCAGAAGTGATTGTCGAAATGCAGATCCAGCAGGGTGCCATCCATGTCCAGCAGGACGGTGTCGATCTCGGACCAGGGCAGTGAAGCAATCATGGTGGGCTCTTGTTCGGCGATTGGCACAATGGTGCGACAGCGGTCGGTTCGATGCAAAGCGTTCACGGTGATCATAAAAAGCCGGGTTATGATTGGCCTTCGCGTTTCAAGGATAACCCCATGCGCCAGAAACCTACCGTACTTGCCCGTGAGATCGTCGCCAGCAGCCGCCTGTTCCGTGTCGAGGAGCTGCAGCTGCGGTTCTCCAATGGCGTGGAGCGTACCTACGAACGGCTGGTCGGCAGGGGGACCGGTTATGGCGCGGTGATGATCGTCGCGTTGGAAGCCGACGGGCGGGCCTTGCTGGTCGAAGAATACTGCGGCGGTACCGACACCTATGAGTTGTCACTGCCCAAGGGGCTGATTGAGCCGGGTGAAGATGTACTCGACGCGGCCAACCGTGAATTGAAAGAAGAGGCCGGCTTCGGTGCCCGCAACCTGGAGCTGCTCACCGAGCTGTCGCTGTCGCCGGGCTATATGAGCCAGAAGATTCAGGTGGTGTTGGCGCGCGACCTCTATCCCGAGCAGTTGCCGGGAGACGAACCGGAGCCGATGCGTGTCGATCGGGTGGATCTGCGCGAACTGTCCAGCCTGATTCAGAACCCGCAGTTCAGCGAGGGACGTGCCCTTGCAGCGCTCTACCTGGCGCGCGACCTGCTCAGCCAGCGCGGGGATTTCGTTCAATGAGCCATCCCTATCTGGCAGCCGTCATCGATCTGGTCCGCGCTGCGGGCGAGGCCATCCTGCCGCACTGGCGCAACGATGTGCAGGTGCATGAGAAGGCCGATGCCTCGCCCGTCACTGCTGCTGATATGGCCGCTCATCACCTGCTGGCCGATGGTTTGCGCGCTCTGGATCCAAGCATCCCGGTGTTGTCCGAAGAGGATTGCGGGCTGAGCCTCGCCGAGCGCGCTGGCTGGACGCGCTGGTGGCTGGTCGATCCGCTGGACGGCACCAAGGAATTCATTGCCGGAAGCGCAGAGTTCACCGTCAATGTCGCTTTGGTCGAGCAGGGGCGAGTGCTGTTCGGTGTGGTCGGAGTGCCGGCCGATGGTCGCTGCTATTACGGCGGAACCGGGTTCGGTGCCTGGCGTACTGACGCCGATGGCGCGGCGCAGCCCCTGCGGGCGCGGCTTCAGGCGGAGGGCGGCTTTACCGTGGTTGCAAGCCGGCGCCACTCAAGCCCGGCGCAGGAACGCTTGCTCTATGGCTTGCGGCAGCGTTTTGGTGAGCTGGCATTGGCCAGTGTCGGCAGCTCGCTGAAGTTCTGTCTGTTAGCCGAGGGGGCCGCCGACTGTTACCCGCGGCTGGCGCCCACGTCGCAGTGGGACACGGCGGCCGCTCAGGGAGTACTTGAGGGTGCGGGCGGCGAGGTGCTGAGCACCAGCGGCAAAGCCCTGACCTACGAAGCGCGGGAAAGCTATCTCAACCCGTCGTTTCTGGCGCTGCCACGAGACGTGGAGTGGCGCACCGCTCTGATCGAGCTGGCAAGCAGGCAGGATTAGTGCTGTACGCGCAGATATCGGCTCGGGCTGCTAGCGGTCAGCGGGCCTCCGCAGCGGCCGTGCTAGGATTCCGTGCCGTGACCGAACCGAGCGCCTGAGTCGGAACGCTGGAGCTGCGCTGTGTCGAAAAAACCAACCGGGATACGCCAATGGATCTGGCGCGCCTTCGTTCAGACTGCGCTGATCCCGCTGGTGCTGGTCGAGGTCGTGCTGATCGCGGCCTACCTGCTGACCAACAGTGCCATCCGCGATGCGCAAATCGAGCACCTGCGCGAAACGGCCCTGTCCGAATTACGTACAGCGGCTGCTCGCGAGTCGCGGGTGATCAGCCAGCAGTTACAGGAGGTGGCGAAAGCGACCACCCTGTTTCGTAACTTCACAGTCGACGCGCTGGAGGATGACAGCCCCGCAGCGCCGGTGCCGCTGGTGCTCAACGCCGATGGGGTTCGCTATAGCCCACGCGATCTGGGCGGTGCCGCCAGCTTCTACTCCGGGCTTACACCGCCAGAGCACCACGATCTGCAAAAGGTGGCCAGGCTTCATCGCCTCGACCCGCTGATGAAGGCGCTGCACACCAGCAATCCACTGATCGCCAGCCTGTATTTCAACAGCTGGGACAGTTACAACCATATCTATCCCTGGTTCGATACGGCGCAGCAGTACCCATCGGACATGAACATCCCCAGCTACAGCTTTTTCTACCTCGCCAACGCCTGGCAGAATCCGGCGCGTGCTGTGGTCTGGACGGATGTATACCTCGATCCGGCCGGGCAGGGCTGGATGATGTCGGCGGTTGCGCCGGTGTACCGAGGTGGCATGCTCGAAGGCGTCAGCGGTATCGACATTACGGTGAGCAACCTTCTGGACCAGATCAGCCGTCTGCGGGTGCCTTGGGGCGGCTATGCGCTGCTGGTCAGCCGTGACCTGAGCATCATGGCGCTGCCCGAATCGGGCGAACGGGAATTCGGGATCAACGAGCTGACCGAGCACTACTACGACGACGCCGTGCGCCGGGAGACGCTCAAGCCTGAAGATTTTCGCCTCTATCGCCATGGCCAGACCCGCGAACTGGCCAAGGCGGTCGCAACCCAGAGCGAAGGGGTCATGGGCCTGGAGCTCAATGGCGAACAGCGGCTGGTCGCCTGGGCAACGGTGCCGCAAACCGGCTGGCACCTGCTGGCAGTGGTCGACGAAACCGAAGTCTTCAGCCAGACCAATGCGCTGGCCAGCCGCTTTCGACAGATCGGCTATCTGCTGATCGCCGGGCTGGTGCTGTTCTACCTGCTCTTTTTCGCCTACATGTGGCTGCGTGCGCGCCAGCTCAGCCAGCCATTGCTCAAACCGATCGCGGGTATTTCGCAGATGATGGGGCAGATCGGCCTTGGTCGCTGGCAGCCTGAACCCGTCTCGTCAGAGATTCGCGAACTGGACGATCTGGCGCAGCACACCCAGGCCATTGGCGCCCAGCTGGAAGATAGCGAGGCCCAGCGTACGAAGATGCAGGAGCGTCTCGAGCTGGTACTCGAAAGCGCCACGGAAAGCCTCTGGGAAAACGACATGCGTCGCGGCGTGATGCAGCTTCGGGGGCGTCTGCCGGCGCGCTTCGGGTTGTCTTCGGCACAGCTGAGCGAGGCTCAGTTTCTGCAGCGCATCCATCCGCTGGACGTCGCTCAGGTGCGTGCCGAACTGGACCGGATGCGTGGCGGCCAGGCGTTGCGGTATGAAAGCGAGTACCGCTTTGCCGACGCAGTGGGTGAATATCACTGGCTGCTCAGTCGCGGCCGGGTGCTGGAGCGCGACCCTCAAACAGGTGAAACGATCCTGGTGGCCGGCACCCATGTGGATATCGATGCCATCAAGCGGGTCGAGGACGATCTGCGCCAGGCCATCCAGCAGGCGCATGCGGCCAACGAGGCCAAAACCCACCTGATATCCAGCATCAGCCATGAGCTGCGTACCCCGCTCAATGCCATCCTTGGATTCGCCCAGCTGATGCGCATGGACTGCTCGCCGGAGGCGCAGCCGGAAGCCGCGGATTATCTCGATGAAATCCTGCTGGCCAGCCGGCATCTGAACCAGTTGCTCGGTGACATCCTCGAATGGTCGAGCCTGCAGGCCGAGCGGCCCCGGCTGACGCTCAAAGCCGTCGAAGTCACCGCCTTGATGCGTGAGTGTGCCGAGCTGGTGGCGCTTGATGTGCAGCGTCACGGGCTGCAGCTGGAGTTCGAGCTGCCGCCCGGGCCCGTCGAGGTGCAGGCCGAGGCGCGTCGGTTACGTCAGGTGCTGCTGAATCTGCTGTCCAACGCAATCAAGTACAATAAGCCAGACGGGCGAATTGTGCTGCGGATCGAGACGGTCGCCGGGCAGGTCAGGCTGATGGTCGAGGACACCGGCCTGGGAATCGACGAAAGTTCGCAGGCGCAGCTGTTCGAGCCGTTTCGCCGGCTTGGCCGCGAAAGCTCGAACATTCAGGGCGCCGGCATCGGCCTTTCGCTGTGTCTGGAGTACGCCAAGCTCATGGGTGGAAGTATCGGGGTGAAGAGCGCGCCGGGGATCGGCAGCCGCTTCTGGATCGCGCTGCCATCGGTCGGCACGCACGGCGCCGAACCGCTTCGCCAGCGCCCCCGGATCGTTTATGTCGAAGATGACCCGGCCAGCCAGCTGCTGGTGCGCAAGGCACTGGCTGACCTGGCTGATGTCAGTGTGATCGGCAATGGGCGGATGGCCTTGGAGCACCTGCTGGTCGACCCACCGGAATTGCTGCTGCTGGACATCAACCTGCCGGAACTGGGTGGCGCGCAGCTGCTGCATTTGTTGCGCCAGGCGCCCGCCACGCGATGGCTGCCGGTGATCGCGCTGAGTGCAGCAAACGAGATGGACGACGGGCTCGACTACCAGGATTGGCTGAGCAAGCCGCTGGACCTCGACGAGCTGCGCCAGCGGGTCCGCGACTGTCTCCAGGAGCTCGATTTCAACCCGAGCTGAGCGGCGCGCTAATCGACACGCTCACCGCAGAGGTCGAGGGCAAACCAGTGCTCGACCTCGGTTTGTGACAGTCCGACGCCGAGCAAGGCGAACAACTTGCCCAGCGCGGCCTCACGGGTCATGCCGCCGCCTGATTTCAGTCCGTTGGCTTCCAGCTTGCTGCCCGCAGCGTAGATGCCGAACTCGACGTGGCCCTGCGGGCACTGGCTGATTGCGGCCAGGACGACGCCGCGTTGATGGGCGTCCCGCAAAGCGTTCAGCAGATCGGCATCATCGGCAGGGCCGGTGCCGCTGCCATAACATTCGAACAGCACGGCTTGTACGCCGCTGGACAACAGAGCATGCAGCTGCGCCGCCTGGATGCCCGGATACAGCGGCAGCACTGCCAGATTCACCGGCTGACGAGGTTGTCGGTAATCGAGTGTCGCGGGGATAGCGGGTGCCCGCTGACCTTGACGCAGGCGTGGCAGCACACCGAACGCATCGAGGCTGGCGGTGCCCAGTTTGCTGACCCGGGCGCCGTGCATCAGTTTGCCAGCGAAGTAGAGATGCACGCCTGGCTTGACGCCCGCGTGCAGCGTCTGCAGCGCACCGAACAGATTGTCCCAGGCATCGCTACCGGGCGCACCGGCCGGCAACATCGCACCGGTCAGCACCACCGGCACTTCGAAACCCAGTAGCAGGAAGCTCAAGGCAGCAGCGCTGTAGGCGAGGGTGTCGGTGCCATGCAGGACCAGCACTGCGTCGCAGTTGTCCTGCTCGACGCCGGCCCGAATCGCCGCGACCATCGCCAGCCAGTGGATCTGGTTCATGTTGGCGCTGTCTATGGGTGGCAGCAGTTCGCGGAACTGCCAGTCCGGCACGATCAGCTCGGGTTGCTTGTCCTGCTGTTCGCGCAATCGGCTGGCGAAGCCGGACGCAGGCATCAGCCCTTCGGCGCTCTGTTGCATGCCAATGGTGCCGCCGGTGTACAGCACCAGGGTCTTTCTGGAAGCCGACATAGGGTCTCCTAATGAAAACAGGGGCCAGCGGCCCCTGTTCAAGCGACGCGGACCAACTTAACGCTGAAGGGCCTGGCCGGCTGCGGTGGCGGTGGTGGCTGGCGATTCACTGCCAACGCTGGCTGGCCAGACGCTCGGGTCCAGGTCCAGATCGGCGAAGTTCTTCGGGTCGAGCACCGGAGACTCTACACCGGCCTTGCGCTGGCTGTCGTAGTCGCGCATCAGGCGCAGGCCTACTTTGAACAGCAGCGCCAGGGCGATGAGGTTGCAGATTGCCAGCAGACCCATGGTGACGTCGGCGAAGCCGAATACCGTGCCCAGGTCCTGGATCGAGCCCCACATCACCAGGCCGATGACCATGATGCGGTACACCAGCACCGGCCAGCGCTTAGCGGTGAAGAAGCCCAGCGCGTTCTCGCCAAGGTAGTAGTTGTAGATCAGCGTGGTGAACACGAACAGCAGCAGTGCCACGCTGATGAACACCCGGCCCCACTCGCCGACAACGGCAGCGACGGCGGTTTGCGTCAGCACCACTCCGGCCATTTCGCTACCTGGTTCGAAGACGCCGGAAAGGATGATGATCAGCGCGGTGCAGCTGCACAGCACGATGGTGTCGATGAACACGCTCAGTGACTGCACGATGCCCTGTGCGACCGGGTGCTTGACCTCAGCGACCGCCGCCACGTTGGGCGCACTGCCCAGCCCTGCTTCGTTGGAGAACAGACCGCGCTTGACGCCCATGATGATCGCCGCGCCGATGCCGCCCGCGAACGCCGGCTCGAGACCGAACGCGCTGCGGAAGATGGTGCCGAAGGCTTCCGGAATGTCGCCGGCGTTGCTGCCGATGACGAAGATCGCCATGGCGATGTAGGAGAACGCCATGATCGGCACCAGCACATCGGCGAATTTGGCGATGCGCTTGATGCCACCAAAGATGATCAGGCCGATCACCACCATCAGCGCGATGCCGCTGACGAATGTGGGCACGCCGAAGGTGTCATTCAGCGAGCTGGCAACGGTGTAGGACTGCACGGCGTTGAAGCCGAAACCGAAGGTCACCAGCAGCAGCAGCGACACCACGATGCCCAACCAGCGCTGGCCGAGGCCGTGCTGAATGTAGAACGCCGGGCCGCCACGATAGCCGCCATCGGCTTCACGGCGCTTGTACAGCTGCGCCAGCGAACATTCGAAGTAGCTGGTGGCCATGCCGACCAGCGCAACGATCCACATCCAGAAGATCGCGCCCGGCCCGCCGAGCATGATGGCGACCGAGACGCCCGCGATGTTGCCGGCACCGACGCGGCCAGCGACGCTGAGCATCAGCGCCTGGAACGAGCTGAGCTGTCCTGGCTGGCGTTTGAAGGCTTCGCCGAAGATCTGGAACATGCTGCCGAAGTAGCGAAACTGGACGAAGCGCGAGGCGATGGTGAAGTACAGGCCGAGGCCAATCAGCATCACGATGAGCAGCTTGCTCCAGATGAGATCGTTCAGGAGATCGAGCATGAGGGAAGAGTCTCTCTTGTTGTTTTGACAAATGTTGAAACGCAGGGCCGGAATGGTTGGCCAGACTCGACGGTCATGCAATTGCGCGGGTCGCGGCGAACTGGCGCGAGTTGATGCTAGAATCGCGCCGCTCGCATCACAGGGATCGACCATGCACGACCATCTCGGCGCCAATCTCAAGCTGCTTTGCAGCCACTACCGCTCCATAGCCGAGGTCTGTCGCAAGCTGTCGATGAACCGCGCGCAGTTCAACAAATACCTCAATGGCCAGAGCCGACCGACCGCGCACAACCTCAAGCGGATCTGCGATTTCTTTGGCGTCGAGGCCTACGAACTGAGCCTGCCCAGCGACCAGTTCACCCAGCTGATCGGCATGCGCGGCCATGATCAGGAGCGCGTCGCTGCCAGCGATCCGCTGCTGGAGCTGTTCCAGCCCATGCGCGACAACGCCAACAGCCTGTCGCGCTATTGCGGCTACTACTTCGAATACGCCAACTGCATGTCGGTCCCCGGACAGATCCTGCTGTCGCTGGTGCATTTGCGTGAAGACCGCGGCAGCTTCGTCTTCGAACGCCAGGAACGTCAGGAACAGTCGCGTGCCGACAATCCGAGGGCCGAGGATTGGGTGGTGCGCTGCCGTTATCTGGGTGCTGCCTTCTATCTGCAGGATCGTCTGTTTTTGATCGATTACGAGTCGCTGACGGGAAACGAGATCAGCCAGACCATCCTCATACCCAGCTTCAAAAGCCGCATCAGCCGCCTCAACGGCTTGAAGACCGGCGTCTCCAGCGGCGACCGCCGTACCCCGGTCTGTACCCGCGTGGTCTGGGAATACCTCGGTAGCGAAATCAACCGGGTCAATGCCTATCGGCAGGTGATGCTCTATGACCTGGATGACTTGCGCATTGATCCGGAAATCCGCGAGCGCCTGGCTTCGGTTTCGTTGCGCGACGGCTTGTTCGAGATCGAGTAAGGCCTAGCGTGGATCGCCGCGGAGCGCTTCCAGACGCCGCCGCTGCTGGCCATGGGCGTCGAAGTTGTCCGCCTGCAGCCAGCGTTCGAGCGCTTCGCCGCAGGCCGGCCACTGGTGGTCGAGCAGGGCGAACCAGGCGGTGTCGCGGTTGCGCCCCTTGATCAGCATGTGCTGACGAAACAGCCCTTCGTAGCTGAAACCCAGCCGCGTGGCGGCGCGCATGGAGCGGGCGTTTTCGGCATTGCATTTCCATTCCAGGCGCCGGTAGCCCAGCTCGACCAGGGCCAGCCGGGCCAGCAGATAGATCGCCTCGGTCGACGCCGGGCTGCGTTGCATCGCCGGGCCGAAGACGACGTGACCGATCTCGATGCAACCGTGTGCCGGCGTGATGCGCATGAAGCTCAGCAGCCCGACCGCCTGCCGTCGGCGCCGGTCGATCACGGTGAAGAACATCGGATCGGCAGAGGTGGCGCAATCGCCCAGCCAGCGGTCGAATGCGGCGCGCTCGAGAAAAGGGCCGTAGGGCAGATAGTCCCACAGCACGGGGTCGCCAGCCCCCTGCAACGCGTCCCAGAGGTCGTCGCCGTGCTGCGAGAGGGACAGTGGCTCGAGGTCCACGTACTGCCCCATCAGTGGGGCTCGGGGCGGGATGGGCACCGGCTGCCAGCCGGTCAAGGTCTGCATGGTCATGCGGGCACCTGTTCAGAGCAGTTTGCGGTATTGGACGAAACCCGAGCGAGCGGCGATGCGCTCATAGAGTTGCATCGCGTTGTGGTTGCTTTCGTGGGTCAGCCAGTGCACCCGCGAAGCCCCCGTGTCACGGGCATGGGCATAGACGTGCTCGATCAGACGCCGGCCGACACCAGCGCCGCGCAGGCCATCGCTGACGAACAGGTCCTGCAGGTAGCAGTAGTCGCCGGTGGTCCAGCAGGAGCGGTGATAGAGGAAGTGCACCAGACCAACCGCCTGGCCGTCCTGCCAGGCCAGTGCGGCATGCATGGGTTCGGCTGGATCGAGGAAGCGTTGCCAGGTCGTGGCGCTGGTCTGCTCGGGCACGCTGCTCTGGTAGAAGGCCAGGTAGCGCTGCCACAAGGGAAACCAGGCAGCCTGATCGTCGGCGGTGATGGGGCGGATATCAATGCTCATGCGGCATCCTTGGGGTCGTTGCGTGATGGAGTTGGGCGGCCAGTTCACGGTCGCGGCTGTCGTGGCTGCTTGCCAGGCCGTCACGCACGCCGGCCTGGTCGGCCGGGCTGCGGTTCTGGCTGAGCTTCCATTTGCCGTGCAGCTGTTCGATCGGCAGGGCGAAGCCGACAATGGCGCGCAACAGCTTGTCGATATAGGCCGCGGGCGCATCGCCGACCGCCCAGGGTTGCTCGCGCGGGGCCTCGTGCTGCGCGCTGAGACGGGTCAACAGCTGCAGCAGGCGCTCGCGGTCGTCAAACACCTCGGCGCGTCCTTGCGCCTGCACGCTGATGTAGTTCCAGGTCGGCACCACCTTGCCGTGCTCGGCTTTGCTGGCGTACCAGGACGGGCTGACATAGCCCTCGGCGCCCTGGAATATCACCAGCGCCGGCTGGCCTTCGGCGAGGTCGTGCCATTGCGGGTTGGCCCGGGCAAGGTGCCCGTACAGCGTGCCGAAGCGACCCTCATCAGGCGCCAGCCACAGCGGCAGGTGGCTGGCGAGCAGGCCCTGGGCGCCATGGCTGACGAGAGTGGGCAGGCGGCTGTCGCGCATCTGCTGGTGCAGCGTCGCAAGGTCGTCCTGGCGAAAAGCGGTGGGGATATACATCGTCCGGCTCCTGGCTGATGAAGCCATGCTAGGCGGAGCATTGGTCTGCTGTAAGATCCACTTTTTATGACTTTCATGGAGCCAATTTGCGATGCCGATCCCGTCTGCTCCGCCGTTGTCTGTCGACCTGTCCGGCATTCGCCTCGATCCTCAGCGCGGCCTGGCGCGCCAGCTCTACCAGGCACTGCGCGAACGCATCCTCGACGGGCGCCTGCCCGGCAGCACGCGGCTGCCGGCGAGCCGCGATCTGGCGGCCCTGCTGGGGATCTCACGCAATACGGTCATCCGCGCCTTCGATCAGCTGTACGCCGAAGGGTATGTCGAGGGCCGCATTGGCGCGGGCACCTTCGTTGCCGGGTTGGGTGCGAAAGCCGCGCCGATTCCAATCGCGCCGGCCGACACCCTGCAGACGGGCGCCTTGCAGATGCTGCAGAGCCATCACCTGAATCCGCCGCTGAGTGGGCCGCCACGGGCGTTCCGGGTTGGCGTACCGGCCTTCGACCTGTTTCCGTTCGAGACCTGGGCACGGCTGTCCGCGCGCTTCTGGCGCAAACCGTCGCCGGCGCGCCTGGGCTACGGTGATCCGGCTGGCGATCTGCAGCTGCGCGAGCTGATCGCCGCCTATCTGCGCAACAGCCGAGGTCTGCACTGCGCGCCTGGGCAGATCCTGGTCACCAGTGGTGCACAGCAGGCCATCAGCCTGTGCGCGCAATTGCTGGTCAGCCCCGGCGCGCGGGTCGCGGTGGAAAACCCCGGCTACCGCGCCGCAGGGCACGCCTTGGCGATCGCGGGGGCGCAGCTGTGTGGGGTGGCGGTGGACAGCGACGGTCTGGATACCGCCGAGCTGGCGCAGGTAGATGGCTGCAAGCTGGTTTACGTGACGCCGTCGCATCAGTACCCGACCGGCGTCACCCTGTCGCTGGCGCGGCGGCTGGAGCTGCTGGAGTGGGCGCAACGCAACGATGGCCTGATCATCGAGGACGACTACGACGGCGAGTACCGCTATAGCGGCACGCCATTGGCGCCGCTTGCGGCCCTCGATCGGCAGGGCCGTGTGCTCTATGTCGGGACCTTCTGCAAGATCGCGTTTCCGGCGCTGCGCCTGGGCTATCTGGTCCTGCCGCCGGCGTTGGCCGAAGCCTTCGCCCGCCGTCGTGCGCTGGATATGCGCCACTCGGAGATCGGCACCCAGGCGGTCATGGCCGAATTCATCGCCGCCGGGCATTTCCAGCGACACATCCGGCGCATGCGCAGCGCGGCGCGGGCCCGGCGCGATGCCTTGCTGGCGGGTTGGCCGAGCGCGATCGACGGCTGTGCGCCGCTACCGCCGGTGCATGCCGGGCTGCATCTGTGCGTGCGGGTGAACAGCCTGGCGCGCGAGCGCGCGTTGATCGCTGCGGCTGAACGGGTTGGCGTGGAGATGTCGGCCCTGAGCCGCTACTGGCTGCCTGACAGCGCCACCCCGGAGGATAAACGAGCGGGGCTGGGGCTGGGG